>JAACVI010000268.1 GCA_009992505.1 Myxococcales bacterium | reverse complement strand
ATCAGATCGCCACTCGGCGCCTGCGCCGATGAGGCCGCGCCCGCGTCCGACGACGGGCTGACGCCTCCAGCGTCCGGGGTCGAGCGCGGAAGCAGACCTCGGATCCCGACTCCGACGCCGACCAAGACCAGCGCCCCGAGGGCGAGCCCGACGCCGGGGCGGCGACCCGAGGCTCGCGCCTTGGCCTTCGCCTTCTTGGCCGCGGAAGGCAGCGCGATGGCGGTCTCCGCGTCGGCGCTGACGCTCAGGATCGAGGCCGACGACGCGACGGGCCCTGCGCACGCCGCCGGCGTAGGCAGCTCTTGAATCGCCGCGAGCATGTCGTCCGCGCTCTGGAAGCGCTCACCCGGCGACTTCGACAGCGCCTTGGCCAGGATGGCCTCGAGCTCGGCGCAGGCCTTCAGGCGCGGCGCGGTCTCCGCCAACGTGGGAGCGTCGCGAACGATGTGGGCCCGCAGCATGTCGCTGCGTCGAGCTTCGACGAAGGGCGTTCGCCCCGTCAGCAACTCGAAAAGCAAGACGCCCGCCGCGTACACGTCCGAGCGTCCATCGACCCGCCCACCGGAGGCCTGCTCGGGCGCCATGTAGGCGGGAGTCCCCAGCACGTAGCCGGAGCGCGTCAGCGGCGCGCCGTTGACCTCGGTGTCACCCGCGCCCGAGATGCGACCATCGACGACCTTGGCCAACCCAAAGTCCAGCAGACGCACGTGGTAGGCGTCGTCCGGGAGGGCCTGGAGGAAGACGTTGCCGGGCTTCAGATCACGATGCAGCACACCGCGGCCGTGGGCATAGGCCAGCGCGCGCAGCGTGCCCTCGATGATGCGCAGCGCGAGGTCCACGCTCGGCACGCCCACGTCGCGCAGGAGCTGCCCCGCCGTCAGGCCGCGCAGGTGCTCCATCACGAAGTAGGGCATGGCGTCGTGCACGCCGTAGTCCGACAAGGGCACGATGTTGGGATGGGAGAGGCGGCTCAGCACTTGGGCTTCCCGCTCGAAGCGCAGACGGGTGTCCTCGCGTGCGTCGATCGCGTCCTTGAGCACCTTCAAGGCGACGGAGCGGCCGAGGCCGAGGTGGGTCGCCTCGTAGACCACGCCCACGCCACCGGCACCGAGACAACGCTCGATGCGGTAGCGATCGCCAAAGACGACTCCGATCAGGGGATCTTCCGTGCGGGGCGGTGGGCTACTCGCAGCGGACATCCATCGTCACCACGGAGACGGATCCGAACTCCATCGTCGCTGGATCCGTAGGATCCGCGGGAGCGGTCTCAGCCTGCCACTGAGCCAACAGCGTGACCTCGGCGCCGCACAGCTCGAGCGCGCGCGGCCAGGCCATGGCCGGGGAGGAGCCGTGCAGGACCAGATCGCGCGACTCGCCTGGAGCGAGCTCGCCGACGAAATCGAGGGGCCGGTCCAGGTTTACCTGCGCGATGCCCTCACCGGCGACGAAGAGATCGACGCGCGGCGTGATGAAGCTGCGTCCATCGAGGGCGTGGCTGCCGACGTGAACCCCGAGCGAGAGATCGACGGCGATGGCGCCATCGGCTGCGACCACCAAGCTCCCGCTCTGGGCCGCCACGACCAGCCCGGGCGCCGTGTCGATGCAACCGCTGGTCGTGGCCAGGGCGCCCACGCCCAGCCACAGGGCCAAGGAGAGCAGTGGCCTGCCCGAGCGTCTCGGTCTCGTGTGTCGTTCTCGGTCGGTGTGCGCCAGCGCCGCCACTAGGACGTGAGGCTCTGGGCCCGTGTCACGAGAGCGTCCCGAACGCGATCGACCTTGCGCATCTCGCGCTCGAGCTCGTCCTCGTCGAAGTCGAGCTCCTCGATCATCGCCTCGTGGACGGCGTCGTAGAGCCAGTTGTTCTCTTCGAGCTCGAGCGCGCACGCGCGCGCCACGTGCCCTTGGTGGTTCACGCTGGCCATGCCTGCTGCCATGTGCTCCAGCACCCGCATGCCGTCCCCGAGATACGCCCGCGCCGCGGCGAGCTCGTCCTCGAGCGGACCGAGCATGTCGGCGGACTCCTCCCGATGTCGAGTGAAGGCGTCGCTGGACTCGGCGGCGATGCGTTCGAGCACCAACCGCAGCAAGAGCACGTCACCCACCCGTTGAAGGACGCCCCGCACGCCGGGGATAGCGTTCCCGGATGAGAGCACATGGAGCAAGGCGCCGGCGAGGGCCACGCGGCTCTCGTCACCCACCTCGGCGTCTTCCACCATGCGTAGGACAACCTTGAGGTCTTGCGGGAGGGCGAGGATCGCGTCGATCGCGAGCTCGCTGAATCTATCTCGGGGCATTGCTCGCTGACTCTACCAAAGACGCGCCGCGCGGGCATCCCATGATGCGTTTCGTGCGGGTGGGGCGGTGCCGGTCCCGAGAATCGGGCCGGCCTGCGGATGTCATTCGGGGATGAACTCGCGGCCTGCGGGGCAGGCCACCTCGACTCCGGTGGGGCCGTCCTGTGTCGCGATGATCTTGAACTCCACGCGCCGGTTGGCCTCCCAGGCGGTCTGGTTGTGCTGTGGGTTCACCGGGCAGCGCTCGCCGTAGCCCGCGCTACGCAGGCGCTCGCGAGCCACACCGCGCTGCACCAAGGCCTCGACGACCGAAGCCGCGCGGTCATGGGTCAGGCGGATGTTGTAGTTGTCATCGCCGCGCTCGTCGGCGTGACCCTGCACCTCGATCAGCGTGATCTGCGGGTTGCCGTTCAGGGTCGCCGCGACGGCGTCGATGATCGGGAAGCTCCGGCTCTGGATCACCGCGCTGTCGGTCTCGAAATAGATCTTGTCGAGGATGATCAGCGAGTTGTCCTCGATGACGACGGAGCCCCGGTCGGGACATCCGTCCTCGTCCTCGGTGCCGTTGTACGTCTCGGGGTCGTTCGGACACGAGTCGTTCACGTCCAGGATGCGGTCGTTGTCATTGTCGGGATCGGGACAGCCGTCCTGATCCTGGAAGCCGTCCGCGTCCTCGGGGTCGTTCGGGCACAGGTCGTCCGTGTCGAGGATGCCGTCCGAGTCGTTGTCGGGATCGGGGCAGCCCTCTTCGTCCTGGAAGCCGTCGCGATCCTCGGGATCGTCGGGGCATTGGTCGACGGCGTCGAGGATGCCGTCACCGTCGCGGTCGCCTTCGTTGCCTTCGGGACATCCGTCCTCGTCGGCGTCGCCGTCACGGTCCTCCGGGACCATCGGGCACTCGTCGTCCACGTCGAGGATGCCGTCGCGGTCGTTGTCCGGATCCGGGCAGCCGTCCTCGTCGCTGAAGCCGTCGAAGTCCTCGGGCTCGTCGGGACATTGGTCGACGTCGTCCTTGTAGCCGTCGCCGTCGCGGTCGCCGATGGAGGGCTCGAAGATGAAGCCGAGCACGGCGCGGTAGTCCGCCGACTGGAAGCCGCCCACCGGGATGCCCATGCCGCCGGAGATCGTCAGGTAGCTGTTCTGCTGCACGAAGATCTTGAGGCCGAGCAGAGCTTCGAGGCTGAGCGCGCCGCCGGTCCCGAACTCGCTGGCGATCTGGGAGCCGTAGATCTCGCCCACGAGATCGAGGGAGTCCGCCACGCGGAAGCTCATGCCGAAGCCGAAGGTCAGCATGTCGTTGTAGGTGAGCGGGGTGCCCGGATCGGTCAGCACGGCGCCCGTGGCGCTGCTGTTCATGGGATCGGGGTCGGTGCGTCCGTCGACCGAGAAGGTCGTGCCGTCGCCAATGACCAAGCGGTAGCCGAGTTCGAGGCTGAAGCGCACGCGACGCACGGGGCGGTACTCGGCGACCAACGAAGGCCAGAGGGCGAGGCCGGGATCGCTGGCGAATTGCCCGGGATCACCGGTGGGCAGCTGCACGCGCAGGATGGCGGCGAGACCGATGGGATCACGTTCGGCGCGAAGGATGCGCGCCTTGGCGTGGATGGTGATGGCGCCGATGCCCTGATACGCGAGTCCGCGAGGCGCGCGGGTGTCGATGTTGTACTCGCCGGGGACCTCGATGGCCGAGCCGTTCATCACCACGATGGGCAACTGCAGACCCACCACGACGCGGTTGAACAGGCCGTAGTTGAAGTGGAGCGTACCCGTAAATGCCTGGGACACGATGCGATCCGTACGATCCGCGTCCAATGGACGGACGGACGAGTCGTCGACGAAGCCGCGGAAGGGCAGGATGCCGAAGCCGGCGTCGAGCACGAGACCGAAGCTGAAGTCGCGATGACCCAGGATGTCGGTGCCGTTGACGCTCAGGTGCCCCTTGCTGTCGATGGCAGGGCGGAAGAGGTGCAAGTCCATGCCGCCGCTGTGCAAGGTCGCAGACGTGACCTGTGCCTGGGCGAGTCCCGGAAGGACCAATAGGGAGGCGAGTACTACGACCCACCCAATCCGACGCATCATGACCCTCTCCTTAACTAACTTCACACGAAGGGAACCGAGCGCCGGTTACCACGCGGAACTTTCCCGTGTCAACGCGAGCGGTCGCCAGAGGCCCGCCCAGCCTTGCGAATCAGCCGCCGTGCGCCTGCAGGAACTGCTGGTAGCGGCTCGTGCGACGGTCGGACGGATAGCGGCGCACGAAGGTGTTCATGTGCCGGAGCGCCGCGGGCGTGTTGCCCATCGTTCGGTAGGTCTCGATCAACAGCGACAAGGACTGGGGATCGTGGGCACGTCCGCCTTCGAGGGCCTGGACCACGCATTGGTTGTTGCCCTGCCGCAGACACGCGCGCGCCCGGTCGAG
>JAACVI010000267.1 GCA_009992505.1 Myxococcales bacterium | reverse complement strand
CGCGTCCGGCTCAGAGTCCGAGCCAGCTGCGCGGATCGAGGGCGCGCGTGCCGCGACGAACCTGGAAAGAGAAGCTGCCGCCGGCGTTGGCGTGACCCAGGGAAGCTCCCGCGCCGAGTCCGTCGCCCGTCTGCAGTCCGACGACGCCGAGGCCGGCGTAGACACTGAAGAAGCCGCCGGGATGCTCGAGGATCACGACCAGGCCCATGTCGGCCTGACGACCCACGAAGGCGACTCGACCGGCAGCGGCAGCGCGCACGCCGCTCGACGCCGCGGCCTCGATGCGCAGCGCTGGCCCACCCTCGAGCTGGGCGTCGACGAAGCGCGCAGTCCCCGCGACGGGCAGCGTGAGGCGACCACGCATGTCGGCGAACTCGCCCAGCACCGATCCGCCGCCGACCACGCGCACGGTGCCGTATTCGGGCATGCTCGGGACGGGAGCCATGGGCAGGCGATCGAAGGCGACTCCGGCGAAGAGCTGCTGGCGTGCCTGGGCTTCGAGCGCTGCCTTGCGAGCCGTCAGACCTTCGACGCGAGCCTGCGCATCGCGCATGTTCGCCTCGGCCTCGCTCGCGCTCTCCAAGAGCCCGTGGCTGCGCTGCGCGAGCCGAGCGGTGTCACGCGTCTCGTGGACCAGGACGCGCTCCAGACGCGAGACGCGGGAGAGGCGCGCGAGCATGCCGGTCACGCCACCCTCGAGGCTGATGGGCGCGGCGCGACGCATGCGATAGAGCGCACGCGCGTCACGGCGCACGCGCATCTTCAGCTCGTTCAGCTGGCCGTTCAACGCCTCGGCCTCCGTGCGCATGGCCTCGGTGCTCTGCTCGAGAGACGCGAGCGAGCCCTGTGCCTCCGCGAGCTGCGCGTCGACGGCCGACATCTCGGGCGCGGGATCCGTCGCTCCGAGCATCGGATCGGGGAACTGTGCCCAGCCCGCCGAAGTGCCGGCGACGAGCACCATCAGGAAGAGCGAGAGCCGCGCGGCGCGACGCATCAGACCACCAAGTAGCGGCGCAGGGAGAGCGCGCTGCCGATGGCTCCGGCGAGGGCACCACCGACCAGCAGCCCCACCATCGCGAGCGGCGAGAGGAAGAGCAGGCGGGTGCCGGTCAGAGCCGTGAGCATGCCATCGGCGCGATCGCGCAAGAGCAGGAAGGCGAGCGTGAGCAAGGCGAGCGCCAGGAACGCGCTCATGGAGCCTTGGAACGCGCCCTCGAGCACGAAGGGTCGGCGTACGAAGGCGTCGGTGGCGCCGCACAGCTTCATCACCTCGATCTCACGGGTGCGGCGGGCGACGGCGAGGCGAATGGTGTTGCCCACGACGGCGAGCACGCACAGCGAGACGAGCAAGGCCAGGCCCATGGCGAGTCCGCGACCCGCCCTGAGCAGCGAGTCGAGGCGCTCGAAGAAGGAGCTGTAGGTCTCCACCTCGGCCACCGCACGGAAGCTCCCGAGACGTTGGGCGAGACCCTCGAGGCGTTGCACCGGCGTGCCGTTCGCGAGCTCGATCTCGAGCGAGGCGGGGAAGACGTCCGCCGGCAGCGACGAGAGGTCGTCGTGCATGGTCGATTGGGCCATGAACTCGCTTCGTGCTTGCTCGGAGCTGACGCGCTCCACGTGCTCGACCTCGGTCAAGCCCTCGAGCACGACACGGAGCTGAGCGACGTCGTTGGCCGCCGCGTCATCCGCGAGGTAGACGCTGAGGTGATTCGATTGGCCCCAACGCTGGCCGAATTCGCCGAGGTTCTGCATGAAAAGCAGCGCCACGGCGAGGCAGAGGAAGGCCACGGAGAGGCTCGATACGGCGACCAGGTAGAGTCGTCGCTCTTCCCTCAATCCCCGGCGTGCGCGTGCGAATGCGGACTTCCAATCCATGCTCGGCTCCTCAGCCCACCAGGGCGTGCAGACCACTGCCCGGCCAGCTCGACAGTCCACGTCGCGCCTCGACCGCCCGACCGTCCTCGATGGAGATCAGCCGATGGTCGCGCTTCGCGATGAGCGAGTGGTCGTGGGTGGCGAAGAGGACCGTGGTCCCCGTCTCGTTGATCTCTTCGAAGAGCGTCAGGATGTCGATGGCGAGGTGCGAGTCGAGGTTGCCCGTCGGCTCGTCCGCCAGGATCAGCGCGGGCTCCGTGACGATGGCGCGCGCGACGGCGACGCGTTGCTGCTCGCCTCCGGACAGGTTCTCCGTGGTCTCGCCACCGCGTCCGGCGAGGCCCACACGCTCGAGCGCCTCGGCCACGCGAGCTCGGACCAGCCGACGCGGCATGGCCAGGATCTCGAGCGCCACGGCGACGTTCTCGAACACGGTCCAGTGGTTGATGACCTTGAAGTCCTGAAAGACGACGCCCAGGTTCCGACGCAGAAACGGGATCGAGCGCGACGTGAGGCGCGCGATGTCCTTGCCGCAGAAGAAGATGTGGCCTTCGTCGACCGTGTGCTTGCGGTAGATGAGCGAGAGCAGCGTGCTCTTGCCTGCACCACTGGCGCCCGTCACGAAGACGAATTCGCCTCGTTGAACGGTGATGTCCACGCCACGAAGGGTGGGCAAATCGCGCTGGAAGTACTTGGACACGCCCGAGAGTTCCAGAATCGGCCGTTGGGCCGCGTCCGGATCTGCCCGCACACCCGCGCGGAAGAAGGGGAACGGGCGAACCACCGGACCACCCGAGCTCGTGCCTGATGCCATACCTCTCGGTTAGCCCGAGGGGCCCCGACTGGGCAAGAAAACGACAGCGTGCGTGGATCCCAGCGGGCGCCGGGGCCCAAGAACGGAAAATCAGGGGCGATCCGTCCGCGGATCTAGAGGATGATGACGCGCAGCGCGAAGTCGCTGGTCGAGGTCAGAGGCTGCTCGACCACGATCGTGTAGGTGCCGGCGTCCAGGACCCGGTCGATGGCCGCCGGCGTCGCCGTCCCGCAGGCCAGGTTGGCGGTCGCGCTGCAGTCGCCCGCGCGCAGGCTCAGGGTCGTGCCGCTGGTCCCGTCGGGCCGCTGCGCCGTGATCACGACCTCGTGGGACTCCGTCAGGTGGAGCACGTAGAAGGCGTCCGCACGACTCGAGCCCGAGCAGCCGAGGACGTCGTCCTCGAAGCCCACCAGGGTGTCGGTGGCGCTGTAGCCGGCGCTCACGTCGATGGCGCCCGAGCAGCGGTCGTTCGGAGGGATGGGCGTGGGCGGCGAGAAGGTGGCCTCGGCCGTCACGGTCCCGGCGCCGAGGCTGGTCGAGACGACGGCGTAGTAGTCGCCCGCGGGCAGGCTGCGCCAGCTCTGGACCAGCGGTGACGAACCACTCCGACAACGCAGCTCGGTGCCGGTCACGCCACAGCTCGTCTCGATCGCGGCGTAGTGGAAGCCCGCGCCGGTGGTGCTCAGGCTCACGTCCTGGGGTGTGGTCAGGCTGAACTTGAAGAAGAGATCGCGATAGGCGGTGCCCGTGCCGCCGCAGGAGGTGCCCACGTCGAACTCGGCCGTGTCCAGGGACGCGGTCGCAGGCCCGAAGGTGATGTCCTCCACGGTCGTGCAGGCGTCCGCTGGCGCGCGCGGCACGGGATCCGTGATCACGGCGTCGAGATGCCAGTCCGTGGCGTCGATCGCGGAGCTCTCGAGCAGCACGTAGTAGGTGCCGGGATCGAGGGCACGCCGTCGCAGCACGCTCGTGGTCCCGCTGATGCAGCTCAGCGTCGTGGTCGAGTCCGAGCAGTCGGTCACGAGCGAGAGGTAGGTCGTCGGGGTCCAGGCCGCGCCGCTCGTGGACGCCGTGAGCGTGACGTCCTGGGGCGCGGTCAGGGTGAAGGTGTAGGCCGCGTCGAGGTAGTTAGTGCTGCTGGTGTGGCAGCTCAACGAGTAGTCGCCCTCCACGTCGGCGAACATGCCGTCGAAGGTGCCACCGGCGGAGATGTCCGTGGTCGTGGCGTTGCACAGATCCACGGGTGGGATCGGCGTGGGATCCTCGATGTTCAGGTTGAGATCGAAGACGGATCCAGTGGAGGTCTGCACGATGACCGCGTAGTCGCCCGCGGGCAGGCTGCGCGAGAGCACGCGCGGCGGCGTGCCCGTGCCACATCGGATGTCGGGGCCGGTGGCGCACTCCGCGAAGGGACGAATGGCGACCGCGGCGCCGCTGCCTCCGCCAGCGACGGTCACGCGCACGTCGTGCGGAGCGTCGAGGCTGAAGCGGAACACGGCGTCGGGGCCCGACGACCGGCAGCCCAGGGTCAGGTTCGCGGCCAGGCCGGCGGTGGAGCCGGAGTAGGTGCCCGAGCCGGGCAGGAGCTGCGCCGAGTCGCAGGCGTCGTTGGTCGGCAAGCAGGTAGGGTCGTTGTAGTCGCGCAGGCCGTCACAGTTGTCGTCGCGGCGGTTGTCACAGAGCTCCGTGGCCCCTGGGTGGATGTCGGCGCCAAAGCGCGGATCGTCTCGCAATCGTCTCCCCCGCAGCGACCGTCCGTGAATCCGTCCCCATCGAGGTCACGAGGCGAGAAGAGGCAGCCCGTCGCCGGATCGCAGGAGTCGAAGGTGCAGGAGTCCTCGTCGTTGCAGTAGAGCGGTGCCGCTGCGCGACAGCCCACCACGCGATCGCAGACCTCGGCGCCGTTGCAGGCGTCTCCGTCGCTGCACATCGCGTCGTCCGCGTGGAAGACGCACTCGCGCGAATCCTCGAGGCAGGTCTCGGTGGTGCAGTCGATGGCGTCCGTACAAGGCGCGGCGCCCGCGGTGCACACGCCCTCGATGCACAGCTCGGCGCCATTGCAGAAGCACG
>JAACVI010000266.1 GCA_009992505.1 Myxococcales bacterium | reverse complement strand
CCCGCCAACATGGCTGGACCCACGTGATGTCGTCCTGCACCCCGAGCAGCGTGCCGACGCCCACCCACATGGACGCGGGGAGCAACTGGAGCTTCGCCGCCATCGCCGCCATCGCGGGCTCGCTCCGCAGCGCCGCCACCATCATCTCCAATCAGCCCATGGCCGTCGCCTCGGGCCAGGCCTTGACGATTGGCAGTTTCCACATCGCGCGTCACGAGTTCTCCCAGTCCGCGACCTTCTCGCGTCCGGGCGCGATCGGCGGCACGGCCAAGTACGGTCACCGCATCGCGCTCACGTGCGACGAGGACTACGGCTACTTGAAGATGCCGGGGCTCATCCCGGGCAGCCTCCCCGGCCTCACGTGGAGCTTCTCCATCTGGAACGAGACGGCCTGGTTGATGGCCGATCTATGACCGCCTGCACGGACATCGAAGACGTGCCCGCCGCACCGGACAGCCCCTCCAAGGGTGTTCGGCGCGTCGGCTCGCGCGTCTGGGTGTTCGTGCGCAGCTGGGGACGCCGGACCCTGTGGGTGTTGCTGGCCCTGGCCGTGATCGTGGTCGTGACGTCCCTGCGCTTGAAGAGCAACCTGCACGACGCCCTCGGTCCGCTGGGTCCGCGGCTCTCGAACGCGGGCATGCTGGACCATTTGTTGAACCTGCCCAACCCGGTGTCGGGCGATCCGCGCGTGCTGGTGTTGAACGGCCAGCATTTGCTCTTCGACACGCGCGTCAGCGACGAGTCGATGGACCAGGTGCTGGACGAGTCACTCGAGAACTGCCCGACGCGCCAGGAGCTGGGCGGCCCGGTCGGCTCGGACGGACGCGGCTACACCGTGTGCATCCACCCGAACCCCACCGCCCACGGTGCCCCCTCACTGAGCAGCCGCATCCGCACCTTCGGAGCGACCCTCGACATGGCCAGCTTCGGCACCTTCGAATACGTCTACGCGGAGCAGCATGGGGCACGCACGGCCCTGATTCGCATGCGCTCGACCGAGGATCTCGACGTCCAGGCTCTGGTCCCCATCGACGGTGACGCGCCGGGCGTGGATCTCGCGGACTTCCCACGTCCCCCGGCCGGGCGCCGCGTGCTGCAGGCCTACGAGGAGGGGCAACCCTACCGCCTCACGATCTTCAGTCGCTCCGAACAAACGGTGGCGCAGCTTCAGCATTGGTACAGGCAGCACGTGAACACGGAGACTTGGCACGAGGCGGATGTGGACGCGGTGGCGCGGGAACGGCACATGGCGCTGGAGCGCGGGCACGGCTTGATCTTCTGGCGCAAGGAAGACCCCACGCGCTTCACCCTGGTGAGCTTCGATGCGCTGCCGGCCAAGGGCGAGACCCCGGCTGGCACCACGGTCGCGATCGCGGAGGCGCTGTGAACCGCAGCTACGCCACTTGCGCGTTGCTTAGTCTGCTCCTGGCCTGGGGCTGCGACGACCCGGGCACGGACCCGGCGTCTACGGCGCCGCCATCCACGCATCACGACGCGCCATCCCTGCCCCCGCCCACGGCCAGTGACATCCCCGTGTCGCGGGTGCTCCACAACGACCCCGACGCCGTGCGCGCCTACCACGAAGCGATGGCGGCGGCTGGCGCTGCCGGTGGCGGTGGTGGCGGTGGAGGCGCGAGCCCGCAGGAGCGCGCCAACTATCAGCGAACCGAGACCGCGCTCCGCGGCATGAGCGACGAGGAGGGTCTGGCCATGTTGCAGGAGATGCGCACGGCCGCCCAGCAGCACGACAACGGGGAGAGCCCCTGCGACCGCGTGTTCGCCGCCTTCGGTCCCATGGCCCAACACGCCGGTACCGATCCCATGGTCTCCGAGGACGAGTTCCGGGCTCGCTGCGAGCGCATGCCGCGCGAGATGCAGGCCTGCTTCAAGGACGAGGCGGATCAGACCGAACGAGAGCAGCACTACTGCATTCGCATGTTCGGCACGACGAGCCCATTCACCCCCGGTCCGCGCCAGGGCATGGGACAGCCCCCCGGGACGCCGGCCGTCTCACCCGACGTGCAACGCCAGGTCCAGAACGTACATCGTAGAGGCAGGTAGGACGAAGCCATGGCTACAACACAATCCGCGGTCCGGACCGAGAGCTCGTCACTGCGCGAACTCGGAAGCAACGAGAACGGCGCGATGCTCATCATGGGCGTCTTCATGGCGACCTTCGTGGTGGCGATGCTCTACTACGTAGCAGGCATCGGCGAGACGATCGTCTACCGCGAGCGCATGCAGGACGCGGCCGACTCTGGCGCGATGGCCGGTGCGGTCTTCCTCGCGCGCGGCATGAACCTGATCGTGATGATGAACATCACGCTCGCCTCCGTCTTCGCCGTGCTGGTGTCGGCGTGGACCGCGTACTACTTGATCCTCTCCGCGTTCGGCCTGGCCGCCGCCGAGTGCGATCCGCCCTGGGTGTGGAGGGGCTGCATCCCGGCCATCTGCCTGCTCATCTCTGTCGCGCCCGCCTGCCGCAAGATCAGCGACGCGGAGGACATCGTGTCGGACGTCGCCTCGGCGACGCGCACCGTCTCGCGCAACGCCGCGACGCTGGTACCGATCGCCGCCATCGCCGTGGTCGTGGTCGTGGAGGGCACGACCAGCGACTTCCAGCCCCCGGTCACCGCCGGCGTCGGCATCCTCGGCAGCTTCGACAATCTGCCCGTCGAGGACGATCCCAGCCCGCCCGTGTGCGACTACACGAGCTATCCCTGGGGCGGCTACAACGGCAGCAGGCCCTCCTCCCTGCTCAACGCCCTGCACGGTTGGGAGCTGGCAAAGGACGTCGCCATCTGCGGTGATAGCTACGTCGACGAGGCCGCTGCGAGCGCGCTCGGCTGGGAGATCCTGTCCTGCCTGATGGCCGAGGGAGAGGTGGACAACAAACCTCAGCGCGTGAAGAGCGGCGACAACCTAGGCGGCGACGCCTTCCAGTTCCGCACGCTCATGATCGGAGAGCCGCCGTATGGCACGGGCACCGACAACGCCAACGAGAAGCGCGTCGCTGTCGCGACCTGGGGCCATACCGCCTCGGGTGCGTCGTGGAGCTCGCTCAACGCACTCACGAGGTTCTCCTTCGCACAGTCCGAGTTCTACTGGGACGGCGAGGAAGACCGCGTGAGATGGATGTGGGAGTTCAAGTGGCGCGCACGCCTGCGCCGCTTCCACCCCTCGGACAGCTTCTGCAGCGAGATGGGCTCGACCGTCTGCGGCATGCTCAGCGACTCCGTCGTCCACTAGGACGACGGGAGTCGGGTAAGCGTCTCGACGTAGGGCCGCCATCGTCCGCGGATCCGACGTGGCGGCGTAGCGCCCGGCCTTCATCGCGGGCCGTGACGGAGTCTCGACCCCTTCGACGTCCGAGCGCGGATTCGTATCGAAGCCGCCGGTTGCCTCCATGGTGTCCGGCGGACTCGGCCAGATTGAGCGTCACGCCCTGCGCAGCGCGGCGTAGCTGGTCTGCGAAGGTTCGATCGTGTTTGGCCACGCCTCGGGTCCGTGGAGCGATGCGGTCGAGCATCTCAGGTGAGAGCTCGAGAGCGAGGAGCGGTTGGTTCGTTTGGGCGACGACAAGGGCTCTGTTCGTTTGGGCGCGGACACGGACACGGACACGGGCGCGGACACGGGCGCGGACACGGACACGGACGTGGGCGCGGACACGGACACGGACGTGGGCGCGGTGGTCGTCACCGTCTTCGCACCAGCGCGACCCCTTCGAGGGCGGGGCCTCGTCCCCCGCCGCGCGTGCGCAGCATGATTCGGGCGACATCACGTCACCGTCATCGCACGACCGCGACCGTCTCGACGCTCAGTCGAGGCAGCGCGCCATCACGGGGGCCGACTCGTTGTTGTCGTCGTGGCATTCGCGGAAGAGTGGTGCCGCGGCGTCGACCTCGATCTTGGCCACGAAGGTGTCGACCGTCGGGTCGCGTCCGTCGGCGCTGAGCGTGAGCACCGTCGCCTGGCCGGGGAAGAGCGCGGCCGTGCTCGTCACGCTGCCGAGACGCGCGTCGCCTCCGGCCTCCCGCGCGTAGAAGCCGACCACGACTCCCGCCGGCAAGATGGCGGCGCCGGCGTTGCGCAACGCGGCGTGCATGACCGGGGGGTGTGTGCAGTCGACGCTCAGGCTCACGACCGCGTCGGGTGCGTCGAAGAGGCGACCGTCCTGCACGTTCTGGCGGAAGTTGTTGAGCCAGGGGACGGTCCAGTTCGTGCGTTCGTGGGCCGGGATGGCGCCGTAGCCGGCGGCCGGCATGCACGCCGTGTCGCGTTCGTCGCAGACGTTGGTGACGTGATAGGTGTGCTCGTTCCAGAGCGCGCGCGTGCCGACCCAGGAGTTGGCCGAGTCGCGGAAGACGGTGATGCCGCGATACACGCTCGCACCTGGAGGCGGCTCCCAGGCGGGGCGACCCGTGGCCGGATCGGCCGTGTTCCAGGGTGCGATGTTGCACTTCCAACCGCTGGCGCTCGGATCGGCGCCGTTGCTGATCATCAGCATCTCGGCGTGTCCGTCGCCGTCGATGTCGGCCACCAGCGACGACTCGGTCGCCGTGAAGCTCAGGGTCGGCGTGGCGAAGCGCACGCTGCCCGTGGGCCCATCGTAGACCCACAGGTAGCACTCGTCGTTGTAGATGACCTCGGCGATGCCATCGCCCTCGAAGTCGAAGACGGTGGAGCCCGTGACCGACGAGCTGAGGTCGTGGTTGGCCGTGGACCAGAGCACGTCGAGCGAGGAGCCCGCGTAGTTCGGCTTGAGCACGCTGTAAAACGTAGCCATGGCCAGGCCGATCTCGGGCGCGCCGTCGCCGTCCATGTCCGCGATGGTGGGCGGACCACCCCGGCCCGTGCCGGGAATGGCCGTGGGGCCGAGCTCGGTGACGCCCGTGAGTCCCTCGAGCACCAAGAGCTGCCCGTTCCTCACCAGTACCACCTCGGGCAGGCCGTCCCCGTCGAGGTCGGCCACGCCGGGCAAGGCGTACTGGGTCAAGTCCGTGCGGTTCCAGAGCATCGTCCCGTCCATGCGGTACGCCGTCTGGCCGCCGAGCAGCTCGAGCTGACCGTCGCCGTCGAGGTCGACGAAGGTGCTGAGC
>JAACVI010000265.1 GCA_009992505.1 Myxococcales bacterium | reverse complement strand
CCCGACCCGGCGAACGCCGCGCCCGCCGAGTCGCTCGGTCGGTTGCTGCCAGCCGTGATGTCGTCGCCGGCCTGGTCGCCGTAGCGTCCGTCGCCCTCGTCCGGGACACCGTCCGTGTCGCGATCGAAGTAGCCGTTGCTGGGCTCGGAGTTCTCGGCCTGCTCCAGGCTGCGATCGCGAGACTTCGTGGACGCGACGCTCACGGGGTCAGGGCTGGCCATGCTCACGGCCGACTGTTCATCGCGCGTGAGGAAGAGCGTGCTGACCACCAGCAGACCGGAGACAGCGGCCCCCGCGACCAGCAGCCCCGAACCCAACAAGGGGCGGCGGCGCAGCACGAGGATGGGCCAGAAGAGCGTCGTCAGCAGGCGTCCGAAGCCACCGAAGACCAGGCCGAAGATGCCTCCGAAGACGCTCCCGGGGGAGGCGACCTCGGGCTCGGCGTCGATGCGGGCCAGCGTACGAGCCACCAGCGCGGGCGGCGCCTCGATGGGCTGAAGCTGTGCGAGCTCGGCGTCCACCTCGACCAGCGAGGCGTAGAGCTCCGTGCAGGCCTCGCACCCCGCCATGTGCTGGGCGTGCAGCGCGTCGAGGGGCGTGGCCTCCTCGAGCGCCAGCAGATGCTCTCGGAAGTCCGAGCAAGGATCGTGGGCTGAGTCGCTCATCACTGCTCCTCCCGCTTCGCGGCCAGGCTGCGTCGGCAGCGCGCGTCGGCCAGCGCCAGGCGCGCTCGACGTAGTTTCGTCTTCACGGTGCTCACGGGCAGGTCGAGGGTCGCGGCGACCTCCTTCTGGTCCACGCCTTGGATCGCGCACAGCACCAACACCTCGCGCAGATCCAGCGGCAGCTTCTCGATCTCGTGCTCCAGCCAGCTCGCCGTCTGCTGCGCCGAGAGCTCCGACTCGGGCGTGCCCGTGGGCGCCGACTCGCTCTTCGCCGGATCCGCGTGGAACTGCATCACGCGACGCACCTTCAGCTTGCGAAAATGACTGCGCACCGTGTTCACGGCGATGGTCAGGAGCCAGGGTCGCGTGGGCCCCGTGGGCGGATGCTCCGTCGCCGCGCGATGGACCTTGATCAGGATGTCCTGAAACAGATCGTCGCGCTCCGCCGGGTGGACCCCGCAGCGCGTCAGATAACCGTAGATGGGAGAGGAATACATGGTGACGACTTCGGCGAACGCGTGCGTGTCTCCCTGCGCGTGCCTCAGCACTGCGTCCGCGGGCTCATCCCCTTGTCGAAAAGGGGCTGAGCTCTCGCGGCCTCCGGAGTCATCCGGCATGTTTCGCGCGGCAGGGTTCATCGCCGTTGGTTCGAACAGTACGACGCATGCAGTCCGAGCGAGGTTTCAAATAGTTGAGCCGCGTGGGGTCGAGTGGAGGCGAAGCCTCGGCCACGCGGCACCGAGCCACACGCCCCAGGCGGCGACGGCGAAGGGCACGGCGTACTCGGCCAAGCGGACGGGCGCGCGACCAGATAGGCCAGCGCCAGAGCCATCGCGGTCAGTGCGACGGGCGTGCTCCCGAGCTGCCGGCATTGCCGAAACACGACGACGGCCAAGGCGACGAGCGCGCCGGCCGCAAAGGCGTACTCGGCAGGGAATCGAGCAGTCCCGTCGCAGAGCGGAGTGGTCGACGCACTGCGGACCTCGTGGATCCGGCGGGCTACGCTCGGGCGACGCGAAACCGTGCATCCCGTGTCCTGGCGTCCAGGTCGCCTCACTCCACGTCGTCGGCGTCGTCTCGAGGCACCACCGCCTCGACGCGCGTCGGCAGCGCGTAGTCCTCGGCCGCGGGGGCGCTCGCGAGCAGGCTCTCCCAGCGCTCGTGGATCGGGTCACAGCGAGATCCACCGACGACGCTCAAGCCGCCGCAGCGGCAGCTGGTGCCGAAGCCACCGATCCCGACCGAGCCGCAGTTCGTGGGGTCGAAGGCCGACTTCGCCAGCTGACAGGCCTCCTCGTGATCTTCGCCTCGCACGCCCTCGCAGCGGCGCTGAACGATGGCGAAGAGGCGCGGACGCACGGAGCGGAACTTGGACTGGGCGCTTACGAACACGCGGAGCAATTCGTCGAGCGCGTAGCCTTCGTCGTGCCCGGACTCGAGGCGCTCGATCAGGATCGGAGGCGCGTCCTCGGGCCAGTTGCCCACCATCCCCTGGAGCACGCGAAGCTGATGCGGCAACACCTCGACCGCGGGGTTCTGAACCAGCTCGAGCAGCCGCTCGCTGGCCGCGCGCTGCACCGGCGCCTGCACCCGGGCGCCACTGCTGCCCAGTGAATCCATCAGATCGCCGAGCTCGTCCATGGGCGCGTCACGCACGTAGTCCGCGAGCTCCGAGGCGAAAGCGCCCCGGGCCAGCATCTCGTCGTGCAGCTGATCGCGCGCCCACCGCTCCGCGAGGCCGTCCTCCATCAGCTCGATGCCGTCCGCGTCCGCGTCGGCGAGCATTTCATAGGTCATGGCACGCACCAGGGACGTGCAAGACGCCTCCACGGCGTCGCGCCGGATCGCCAGCGCAGTCTCCACCGTCTCGACGGGCCAGCCCGTGCGACCCAGCTCGCGCGAGACCTCCCGCGCCGAATCACGAGGGTCGAAGAGCGAGAGGGAGACGCGGTAGTCGCCGGGCCGAAGATCACGCGCCGAGTAGCCCGCCGGGAAGCTCATTGCGCCTCCGGGCGGCAGCGCCAGTTCCCCGCGAGAGGAAAGCTCGCGCGCCGGATACCACTCGCCTCGACCCACGTAGTCGCCGTTCTCCTGACGCGCCTCGACGAAGAGCCGCGGCATCGGCGCATAGCCTCGCCGCGAGGACGCGAACTTCAGCTCCTCGACGCCGTCGTTCACCAGGCGCACGCCGGAGACGAGATTGTCCTCGCCGTACTCGAGCTCGAAGCGCAGCGGCGAGACCTCGTCCTCCCCCGAGGCGCCGTCCACGGGCATGGCACAGCCGGCCAAGATCACGAACAACCAGGCGGGGGCGACGGTGCGGCGCATGCAGGGCTGACAGCGCGAGCGAGGAGAAGTTCCCCGAGGCCTCGGGTCCCGGCCTGACCTACGGGCAGCGTCCGGCGATGCGTGAGCAGCGCAGGCTGCGGATGGTGCCGTACACGGGGTAAGGCGTGCCGCCCGGCGACGCCCAACCGAAGGGATCCCAGGCGGAGTCCATCAACATGAAGGGCATCACGCCGAGCACGTGGGAGTCCGTGAGCCAGACGTTCTCGTAGGCCTGCTGCGTCCAGCCGGCGATCTGGTCGCGCGAGCCGTAGGTCGTGCCGCCGAGCGCCGTGGGCCAGCCCGTCTCCGTGATCAACACGGGCAAGTCCAAACGGCCGATGGTCGTCAGCTCGCGCGTGAAGTAGCGCAAGCCCGTGCCCGCGCGGTCGTAGGGTACGAAGAAGCCCCAGCCTTCCCCTTCGGCGGGGTAGGAGTGGGTCGCGAAGGCGTCGAGGTTGGCGAAGACGCCCGGCACGCCGGCCTCCATCTGCGCCAGGTAATCCATGGACGTGTTGCCCGCCTCGAAGGCGCCCTCGCCGGGACCGACGCACTCGCACCAGCGCACGCCGCCCGGCGCCATGCCGCCGTTGACGACCCGCACGCGCGCGTCCCCGAGGCCATGCAGGGCGCTCGCCACGTCGCGCACCATCGAGGCGTACTCGAGGGCCATGCGATCCGAGGGGATGTGGTCCGAGGGAAAACGTCCGCGATCGCAGGCCCACTCGCTGCACAGGTTCGGCTCGTTGTGGATCTCGACGTAGAAGGGCCAGCCCGCGCGCAGAGGCAGGCCGCGCACGATGGCGGCGTAGCTCGCCGCGAGCTGGCTGTAGCGCAGGCCATCGCTGCCGCCGTCGCTCTGGTTGCGAACGCGGCGGTCGCCCCAATCCGGCGCGAAGCGCACCACGGGGATGAGGTCGCGCGCGTAGGCGTCGCGCACGGAGTTCACCCAGCCCGAGTCCGGTCCGCCCATGCCGGGGCGCACGCCGACGAAGAGGAGCTTCACGTAACCGCCCGGTCCCGCGAGGTCGGCGGCGAGATCGAGCTCGCGCGTGTCGCCGCCGTTCACCAGGCCGATGCCGAAGCGATTGCCGGTAGGCGCCGTCATGCCCGCGTCGTGCGGTCCGGCGTCGACCACGCCCGCGTCGGCCACGCCTCCGTCGCTGGCCGCCGACACCCACACGCCGCAGCTCGCGTACACGGTCGCGCTCGGATCGGCGTGGAAGGTCATCGAGAGCAGCCCCTCTCCGGCGCCGCTCACGTGGTAGGTCCAGGTGTAGGGTCCGCGGCCCGTCACCCCGCCGTAGCTGGCGCTGGGAGAGCCTGGCCCGCTCAGCTCGAGCGCGACGTTGGTCAGCCCAGGCATCAAGGTCACGAACACGTCGAAAGCGCCGCCCGCCTCGGGCAAACGCGAGAGACGGAAGGCTGCGTCGCACGCCGGCGGAGGCGCGGCGTCGCGAGGTACGGCGCTGTCCCGCGACGCGTCCAATGCACCGTCGACGGCGGCGTCGACGGCGGCGTCGAAAGAGCCATCGACGGAGCCATCGCCCGTCGAGCCGTCGCTCGCGGCGTCGTGACCGCCATCGCGCACACCAGGGCTGACGCTGCCATCGCAAGCGACCAGGGCAACGCAGCACGCACAAGAGAAGAGGAGTCTCACGCCCCCCATCGTCTCAGCTCTGACCCTGACGCGAAAGCCCTCCTCCCCATGGGCGCTCGGCTCAGAAGTCGCGCCACTCGTCGAATCAGCGCGAGGCTTGCTCGTCGCCGACGCCCAGCGCTCGGGCCAGCTCGAAGAACGCTTCGCCAGCTTGCTCGCGGCGGATGGTGTCGATGTCGTACTTCTCATCCAGTCGATTCAGAACCGTCACGAGCTCCTTCAAGGCCTCCCTGGCGTCCGCCTGTCTGCCTGCGCGCCCAGCTTCGTCGCTCGCGTCTTGGCCTTCTTCCGTGCGGCGCAGGCTCTGCGGCCGAAGGTCTGATCGTCCGCGTCCCACTCGCGGAAGGGGTTGTGCAGGTTCGCCTCGATCCACTCGTCGCTGCGGACACCGCTCACGCGAACATCGGGGACGGTCGCGAGCGAAGCCTTGCTGGCGTTCGCATCGACCCGGCGCAGTCCGTGGATCCGCGCTCCCTCGAGCTGAGGCCAATCCGCTGGCCAATGCGCCGAGTCGAGCTTGCCCAGGTCGAAAATCTCGAGTTCGCGCAGCGCATCGAGCTGGGCGAACGAGGACGCGCCGTGCAGCCTTCCCGGAGCGCCTCGAAGCGTGAGCTCGGCCAAGCGGTCGTAGAAGGCCAGGCCCGAGGGGTCGGTCTCGACCAATCCGGCGTAGGTCACGTACTGCACACTCTCGGCGCCACGCGGAGGCCGCGAGAGGCTCGGGCCGCGCAGCGTCAGCTGGAATGGATGGTCGAGCACCGCTCCTCCAGCGTGCGGAAGGTGTAGACGCCGCCACCCACCTCGGCCATGCGGGCAGGGCGTCGTGCGCTTCTCTTCTTCGCCTTCGTCACGTGCGCTTCTACTACGCGGCCCGCGCCCGCTCCAACTCGTGCGCGGCGAGTGACAGCGGCGCTCGAGACGCCTCAGGCCAAGCCGGCCCGAACGACGTCGACGAGCTGTCGGCTCAGATGGGCGTGCCGTCCTTGCGCGTGAAGGCGGCCTTGCCGTCGGCGTCGCGGTGATACGCCAGATCGATGTCGGGGTACTCCGCCGTGTCCTCGGGGTCGCGGTTGCTGATCTCGAGGTAGCGCGCGGGCGCGTCGCTTCGGTTGACGAGCTGATGCGCGTTTCCGCTGCCGGCCGGGAAGCCGGCGCACGTGCCTGGGGTCAGCCGCTGCTCGCCCTCGTCGCTCAGCAACCAGAGCTCGCCCTCGACCACGAAGACGAGCTCGTCCTCGCGTGCGTGGTGATGACGCATCGACGACTCCTTGCCCGGCGGGAGCGTCGTCAGGTTCGCGCCTATCTTCGTCAGCCCGAGCGCGTCACCGATCGCGCGCTTCTCGCGAGGCGTCACACGCGAGCGGTAGGGCTCCGGATATCCCGAGCCCGTGCGGGGCACGACGGTCGAAGGATCGAGTGCGGGTGTCTTCAGCGCCATCGCGATCCGATAGCACGAACCGAAGCCAGCGGGAGGCCCTCCGAGGCGAACCGAAGTCCGAACGCGAAGGGGCGAGCAGCGAGTCCTGGATTGTCGTCCGCGTGTTCTGCCAGCTAGATTGGGGGCGGGAGCCGAATGATGACCGTTCACACGAACCACATGCCACCACGCACGACCGACGGGGACCGAGACCTGGCTGCGGCACGCGCACGGAGGACGCCACGGATCTCGGCGCGTCGGCCCGGCGGGTACTGGCTCCTCCTGATCGCCGCGCTCGGGCTCGGTCTGATGACAGAAGTCCACCACGCTTCGGCGTGCGGAAACGCCATGGTCCTGAGCGGAGACGAGACCGCGCAGACTCTGTCCCAAGCTGAACGGCAGCTCGCCGCGGG
>JAACVI010000264.1 GCA_009992505.1 Myxococcales bacterium | reverse complement strand
GGTCGATGTGGCCGACGGATGAGTGCCCGTTACGAATCTCGGTCACAGCGCTGGGGCTACGCGTGCTGGGGCGAGAGCAGTAACGGCGAAAAACTGTGTTGGAGCGTTCCCGGAGCTCGACATCGCGTTGCCGAGAGGCTCGCCGTAGCGGCAATCGCCGCCTACGTTTCGATCGTGCGCCCGCGCGCTTCGGCGCCAATCACGCGATAGATGGACACATCTTCAGCAGCTACGGGAATTCCTTCGCGCCCATCCTCGGCGGCAGGATCCGCGACGAGGCTGGCGGAGCGGTCGTCGATGTGACGTCTCGACCCTACGCCTTCGTGCTCGCGTTCAGCGCGCTCTGGCTGAGCATCCTGATGTTCGGGACCCTCGCCAACGTCGCGCGAGGCGACGTCCAGGCCGTTCCCTTTCTGCTGGCCATGGCGCTCTTCGTCTACGCGCTACGGATGGGCGGATTCCTGCTCGGGCTGAGTCGTTCCACCAAGGTGCTGCGTTCCATGTGACGGAGCGTCAGGACGCCGCGTGAGCTGCGTGCGGTTGGGGCCGCGTCTCTCCGTCCCCGCTTGGGGCTCCCCAACGATCCGCTCCCAGGCCGGGCTTTCCCCCTCACCCGCGAACCCCTCAGCTAGCCTCGCTGACACTTGTTGCACGTGGGCGTGGGTCTGGCCGCGCGGAATGCTACGATGCGCGCAGGTCATGAGTGAAGAGCGCAATCTTAGGGACGAGGATCCCTTCCTGGGGCTTCTGGTCGCGGGACGCTACCGCGTCGTGGCACCCCTCGCGCGTGGCGGCATGGGCCGGCTCTATCGCGCGGTTCAGGAGAACCTCGGGCGCGAGATCGCGCTGAAGATCCTGGATATCCAGGAGTTGCGCGACTCCACGGGCGGCGACGCGGCGGGCAAGGGCTTCGCCGATCGCTTCTTCCTCGAGGCCGCGAGCGTGGCCAAGCTCTCGCACCCCAACACCGTCACGGTGCACGACTACGGCACCATGGACGACGGCGCCTGCTTCATCGCCATGGAGCTGCTCCACGGGCGCACGCTGAGCGAGCTCATCAACGCCGACGCGCCCCTCGCGCCACGCCGCGCCGTGCGCATCGCGCTTCAGGTCTGCGCTTCCCTCGCGGAGGCTCACGCCCACGGCCTGGTGCATCGCGACCTCAAGCCCGGCAACATCATGCTGATCGAGCACGGCGCCGATCGCGAGTTCGTGAAGGTGCTCGATTTCGGCCTGGTCAAGCGCGAGAACGAGGAGTCCGACCTCACGGCCAGCGGCGCGCTCGTGGGGACGCCCAAGTACATGGCGCCCGAGCAGGTGACGGGCGACAACGTCGGTCAGTGGAGCGACGTCTACGCGCTCGGCGCGGTGCTCTACCACATGCTCACGGGCCACCCGCCCTTCGTGGGCGACTCCAAGTTCGCGTTGCTCGCGGCGCACATGAACGTGAAGCCCACGCCCATGGCCGAGAAGACGCCCGGGCTGGTGGTTCCGCCCGCGCTCGAGGCCGTGGTCATGCGCTGCCTGGCCAAGGCGCCGAAGGATCGCTTCCCGTCCATGGAGGAGCTGGCCGAGGCGCTGGTGGCCTGCGGCGACGCGTCCGCGCTGCCTGCGTCGAGCATGCCGTCGAGCGATTCCCTGCGCATCCTGGTCGACAGTGGCGCGTTTCCGCCCTCCACCGGCTCCGGCGAGCGCCCCATCGTCCGGCCCGCCGAGGTCGCGGGCACGGCGCCCCTCGGCACGCCTCCTCACAAGCCGTCGTCCCGTCGCGCGATCGTCGCCGCGGCCGTCCTCGTCCCCGTGCTCGCAGCCGGCGCCTGGATCTTCCTCCGCGGTCACTCTTCGAGCGCGTCCTCGTCCAGCGCCGACGGTCCAGTCGCCCAGGCTGGTCCGTCCACGCCTCTGCCCACGGTGGGCGCAGCGTCCAGCGTCCAGACGGGCGGCGACCCTTCGGAGGCGCCGCACGTCACCGCGCCCGTGGATCCTTTCGGAGCCACGCCAGGGAGTGAACTCGGGGGCGAGGTGCGGGTTTGGCTCGCTTCTGAACCGCCGGGAGCGCACGCTAGCCGCGGTGAATTCGATCTGGGGGACACTCCGGTTACACTGGTCATTCCTGAAGGCGAGACGTGGACCATCCGACTCAGCGCTCCCGGCTACGTCAGCCGGACCGTGACTGCCACAGCCGGCCAAGGCGAAGTGCGTGCCCGCTTGACGCAGGCGTCGCGTTCGTCGCGGCCGAGCGCCAGCGACGCGAACGCCGAAACGGGCACGGACACGGCGACGATGTCCGGCCAGACCATGTCCGGCCAGACGATGTCCACCGAGACCATGTCCGGCCAGACGATGTCCGCCGAGACCATGTCCGGCCAGACGATGTCCGCCGAGACCATGTCCGCCGAGACCATGTCCGGCCAGACGATGTCCGCCGAGACCATGTCCGCCGAGACCACGACCGACACGATGGCCGCCGAGACCAGCATGGTGCGAGGGCACACCGACAACCGCGATCCCTGGGCCGATCCCTGAGGCGTCCGGCGCTGCTCGCTGCGATGGCGTGGGCCTCGCTGTTGCTCCCGCTCCTCACGCCCGCGTGGGCCGCCGCGCAGTCGGCCGACGCCGCCTTCGAGGCGGATCCCGGGGAGGGCGCCCATCCACACTCGGCCGACGACGACAGGCGTGCGCGCGAGCTCTTCGTGCTCGGCGACCGGCTGTACGAAGAGGGCCGCTACGAGGCGAGCGTCACCGCCTTCACCGAGGCCTACCGCCTGAGCGGGCGCCCGCTCTTGCTCTTCAACCTCGCCAACGCCGAGGAGCGCCTCGGACGCCTCGACGACGCCGCGGAGCATCTGCGCGCCTATCTCCCGCACGCACCCGAGGACGAGCGCGAGGCGGTCGAGACGCGCGCCCGACGCATCGAAGAGCGCGCCGCCGCGGCCCGTGAGAACGGGACTCCCCCAGACGTCACCCCGCCACCCACGACACCCCTGGAGCCCTCCCACTCAGCACAGCGCCTGCATCGCGCGGGCGTCGCTTCCTTGATCACCGGCGGGGCGCTCGTCGGCGCGGGCGCGGTGTTCGCCGTGCTCGCGAACGGCGCGCGGAGCGACGCCCGAGCCGCGTGCGCAGACGTGAATGGCTCGCACATCTGCTCGTCGGCCGCGCGTCAGCCCCTCGATCGGGACAAGCGCGATTCTCTGATCGCCGACCTCGGCATGGGCATCGGTCTGGCCGCGGCCGTCACCGGGCTCGTGCTGCTCCTGCGCGGTCGACACACCGAGGCTCCGCCGCCCGCCGCCGTGGTGCCGGAGGCCGTCGTCACCGCCCATGGCGTCGAGTTGAGGTTCCATGCGCGCTTCTGAAGCCCTCCTCGCGCGCGCTCTCTTGCTCTCGAGCGCGACGTTCCTGGCGAGCTGCTCCCTGGGCACGCTCGATCACCAGGCCTGCACCAGCAGCGTGGATTGCCGCGCCTTCGGCGTCGGATCCATGTGCGGCACCGACGGATTCTGCGGCGAGCCCCAACCCGAGCCGCGCTGCCAGACGACCTACCCGTCGGACCTCTTCACGCGTCCGGAGAACTACCCGAACGTCTTCCTCATCGGCACCGTCTACGACGGCAGCCTCGCGACCCACATCGCGCGCGCCCAGTCCGTGCAGCTCGCGGTGATCCAGGCCAACGAAGACGGTGGCGTGGGCGGGCGACCCGTGGGCCTGGTCTTCTGCACCGTGGCCGAGGACCTGACCTTCGACGGACTCAGCCGTCAGGACGCGGCCCTCACCACGTCGCGCTATCTGGCCGACGCGCTCGGCGTGCAAGCCATCGTCGGGCCGCCGTCCTCGGGCGAGACCCAGTCCGTCTTCGAAGCCCTCGACGCGACCAGCCCTCGCGTGCTGCTGATCTCGCCCTCGGCCACGAGCCCGCTCTTGACCGGGCTCGAGTCGCCGCCCTCGGACACCTCGCCCGGCGTGCTCTGGCGTACGGCGCCGCCGGATTCGCTCCAGGGTCGCGTGATCGCGCACGACATGATCGATCGCAGCGTCCTACGCGTGGCCTTGGTCACCGAGAGCGGCGCCTACGGCGAAGGGCTCGGCACCATCGTCAGTGCCTCCTTCCAGACGCTGGGCGGCACGGTGGTGGCCATGCCCTACGCCAACGCCGCCGGGCTCAACAGCTCCGTGCTGGCCGCCAAGGCCGCCGACGTCGACGCCATGCTCTTCGTCTCGTCCCAGACCGACGACGTGGTCGCCGCCATCATCACGGCGAACGTGGCCGGATGGCCCATGGATCGCGGCATCTTCGTCACCGACAGCGCGGCCAACACCGACTTCTTGACCGGCACCACGGACGCGACGGCGCTCTACCCGCTGATCCGGGGCACTCGTCCGGCGCCCGCTTCCGGTCCCGTCTTCGACGCCTTCACCACGCGCTATGCCTCGGTCTTCACCGGCCAGGACGCGCGCAGCGCCTCGTTCACGGCCCAGAGCTGGGACGCCGCGTGGATGATCTTCGCCGGCGCCACCTGGGCCAAGAACGCCGACCTGCCCTTCGAGACCGTGCCCATCGCGCGTGGGCTGCGCAGGCTCTCGTCGGGCACGTCCGTGGACTTCGGCAGCGGCGCCCTCGGCGTGCTCGCGACGGCCTTCGCCACGGGCGGCGACGTCAACGTGCGCGGGGCCTCCGGGGACCTCGACTACGACCCGATCACGGAAGAGACCGTGGCGCCGATTCAGCTGTGGACCGTGGCGGGCGACGCCAGCGCCGGCTTCCGCATCGAGCCCGGC
>JAACVI010000263.1 GCA_009992505.1 Myxococcales bacterium | reverse complement strand
GATCTCGAAGAGCATGTGATAGGCCGTGAGGTAGTTGACGGGCAGCGCCGCGCCCTCCTCGAAGCTCATGCTGTCGGGCATGGGGAAGACCTGGCGCTGTGGCACGGCCACCACGCTCGCGTGTCCGCCGAAGCGCGTCATGGCGGCGACGCGGTCTCCGACCTTCACATGCGTCACGCCCGCGCCCACGGCGTCGACCTCGCCCGCGACCTCGTAGCCCACCACGCATGGCGTCTTGGGTGCGTCGGGGTAGAGCCCCTGGCGCGCCATCACCTCGGCGAAGTTCAGACCTGCCGCGCGTACCTGGATGCGGACCTCTCCCGCCGCGGGCTCCGGATCGGCGCCCTCGCGCACTTCGAGGACGTTGGGGGCACCGCGTTTCGTGATCCAGATGGCTTGCATCGCGGCCCGATGCGCATGAACGTGTGCGCCGTCAAGATGCGAGGCGACGAAGGAGGCGCACACACCCCTGACGGTGATCGCGGCCCTGCTTCCACGCCTGGCCGCACGCGTGCATACTCGCTTCATGATCGTCGAGTGCGAGAACTGCGGCGCGCCTCTGCACGTGGAGGTCTCGGACCGCATGGTCGCGTGTCGCTACTGCCAGTACGCTAACAAGGTGGCCGGTACGCGGACCTTGATGGCGCAGACGCCCTGCAACTGGCAGCCGCCTCCGACCTGGACCCCGGTCCAAGCGCAGGTGGCTCGCGACGCGGCGAAGACGGTCAAGTCGGCCGTAGGCATCGCGCTGTTGGCGCCGGTCATTCTGAGCGCGATCGGCATGTTGGTCGCGGGCGGCGTCGTCTTCGCGGTTGCCTCGAACAGCTCCTCCGGTTCCTCGGGCTTGCCGAGCCTGGGGCCGAGCTGGGACGGCAGCGCGCCCTTCAGCTGCGGCGGCAACGACTCCGTGACCCTCGAGAACGTCGTCGCCAGTCTACCGGCCCAGGTCGCGATCACGGTGCGCGAAAACTGCGAGCTCACCATCATCAACTCGACCATCGTCGCGGGCGTGGGCATCGAAGCGGGCGGCAACCGCGATGTCGCCCTCAGCGGGACCACCATCCAGGCGTCCGAGGTGGGCGTTCGGCTCGACGGCAACAAGCACCTCGTCGTGGCGGGCGGGGTCGTCCGATCTTCGGGGACCGCCGTCGAGGCGGGGGGCAACGTCCCCGTCACAGTCCAGGGTGGCGCCACCCTCACGGGATCACCTCCGCTCGTGACCCGGGCGAACGCGCACCTGATCGATCAGGGGGGCATCCTGCTGGACGAGCGGACCGGTCTGACCGGTGGGAAGTGAGCCTGCACCCGCGCACGCTCCGGGACCTCCCTCGTCTTCCGTGCTTGACCTGAGATGCCTGCGTGAGAACTATCCGGGCTGGAGGTCAGCCTTGGACATCATCCTCGCTCCCGATGTGTACGTGAACGCTTCTGTGGCTCTCGGTTCTCCGCCGGAGCATGTCGTGCGGCGCGTGCTGGGACACTCCGCGAAGCACAAGACGACCGAGTGGGTGCTCGCGCGCGTGGAGGCGATGCTGCACAGCCTGCCCGCCTTTAAGCCCGACGCCGTCGACGCTCAGATGAAGGTGATCCGCAGCCTGGTCGAGATCGTCGACGCGGCCGACGCGGGTCCCACCGAGTGGGAGAAGGCGCTGGTCGCAGCGGCCAAGGCCGCGGGCGTGGATCGCGTCGTCACGGATCACCCCGATCTCGCCGACAAGGACGAAGCGGAGGGCATCCTCTTCATCAGCTCGGACGCCTACCTGGTCGAGCTCACGACGCCGCCGCCTCCGCCCGGGAGCTGAACACAGTCGTTCCCAAAGGAGCTCGGGACTGCACGGCGATACGAACCGCACGTCGCGTCAGTCCTGATATCCTCCCGGGGCCACATGGACGCTGACGCAGACGAGCTGTCGCGACTACGGGCGGAGGTCGAATCCCTGCGCTCGGCCGTGGAGATCCTGCATCGTGTGTCGACGCTCTTGCGCGAGCCGCTCGAGGTGGAGGCCACCCTCTACGCCATCCTGACCGGGGTCACGGCGGGCGTGGGCCTGGGCTTGAACCGCGCGATCCTGTTCGTGGAGCAAGGCGACGAGCTGGTGGGCCGTGGCGCCGTGGGTCCCGCGGACGCCGAGGAGGCCGATCGGGTCTGGCGCGCGATCGCGGACGAAGGCGTCGGGCTCGAGGATCTCTATCAGGCGGGTCTCGCGCATCGCGCGGCGCCTTCGGGCATCGACGCTCAGGCTCGCGTGCTGCGTGTCTCGCTGACGGGCGACAGCCCCGTCGCGCTGGCGCTTCGCGAGCGTCGACTCGTGCGCGGGGAGGGCACGGACGATCTCGGTGGCCTGCTCGATCTCCGCACCTCCGTCGCCGCGCCTCTGCGGGGTCGGCATCGTGCCGGCGTGCTCTACGGAGACAATCGCTACACGGGCAAGCCCGTGGACGAGACCACCGCGCAGATCTTCGCGCTGGTCGCGGAGCAAGCCGGTCGCGCCGTGGCTCGCGCGCGCGTCTACGAACACCTCGAGCGCGAGGCGCGCACGGACGCGCTCACGGCCCTCGCCAATCGCGGATCCCTCGACCACGCCCTGGCGCGCGCCGTGCTGGCGGCCGAGGCCGACGGCAGCTCCTTCGGCCTCGCCATGGTCGACCTCGATGACTTCAAGGCCATCAACGATCGGCATGGACATCCCATGGGGGACGCCGTGCTCATCGGCTTCGCCGAGCGCGCGCGCAGCATCCTGCGTCGAGGCGAGACCATCTTTCGCTACGGCGGCGAGGAGTTCGTGCTGCTCCTGCCCGGCGCCAACGCGGACGGGGCGCGGGCGGCTGCCGAGCGCTTGCGGCAGGCCATCTCGGGCCAGGCCTTCGGCGGCGGTCTGCACCTCACCTGCTCCGTCGGCGTGGCCGCCTTCCCCACGCACGCGCCCCACGCGGCCGAGCTCTTGCGTCGCGCGGACGACGCGCTGCTCCAGGCCAAGCGCGAGGGCAAGGATCGCGTCGTCGTCGCGAGCTGAGCCGCCGTCGCGGGCCCCTCTCGCGTGGTCGAGCTGCTAGCATCCCCCGATGCGCTGCCGACCCCTGGCCCACGGCCTGCTCGTATTCGCCCTCGTGGCCTGCTCCTCCGGGCCTCGCGCCCGCGTGCAGAGCGCGCTCGACGCGCGGGACCTCGCCGCCGCCCGCGAGGCCTACGAGAGCTTCCGCAGCGTGGACGGGGACGATCCCGCGCTCCTCGGTCGAGTGGCCGCGCTGCTGCTGCGCGAGGAGGCCGAGTCCAATGATCCCGAGCGACGCGACGCGGCGATGATGCAGCTGCGCATGGGAGGGGTCGCGGCGCAGTGGACGCTCGACGCGCTGGCTCGGGACACGGACCATCCCGTCGCGCGCGCTCAGGCACTCTGGGCTCTGGATGCCCTGGGACAGTCCTGGGTCGCGCCCTACCTGGCGGTGCTCGCCGACTCGCAGGATCCCGAGCTTCGCGCCCTCTCCCTCGCCGCGCTCGACGTCGCGCTCGACCGCTCGACGCTGCTCGGGGCGCTCGCGGACGCCCACGCCGAGGTGCGGCGCGCGGCGGCTGTGGCTCTGGGCAAGGGAGGCCCCGACGACGCCACGCGTGTCGCGCTGGCCGAGGTGGCGCGGGTCGATCCCGAGCGCGGGGTCCGGGTCGCGGCCACCAACGCCCTCGGTTCCTTCGGTCCCGAAGCCGTCGACGCGCTGCGCGGTCGGTTGGGTGATCCCTTCTCGAGCGTGCGCCTCGCGGCCGTGGGCGCTCTTCTGCGCGCGGACGCGCACGCGGGCACAGCCGCCGTCTCCGCCCTGCTCGCGACGCCGCCCAGCCCCGCGGGCATCGAGGCCGCGCGACGGCTCTCCGCCCTGGCCGACGGCTCCGACACGGATCGCGAGAGCGCTCGCGTCTATCTGCGCGCGGTCCTGCACACGCACGACGCCACGCTGCGATCACAAGCCGCGGTCGCGCTCGCTTCCCTCGCGGACGACTCCATGGACGCGAGCCTGCGCGAGGCGTTGGCGTCGGAGACGGATCGTGGTGTGCGCCTGGGCCTGGCTCGAGCGCTGATGCGACGCGACGCCGAGGCCGCGCTGCCGACCCTGCGTGCTCTGCTGGCGGGCGACGACATGCCCGCGATCCAGGCCGCCGCGTTGCTCGCCGCGCGAGGCGAAGAGGCCGCCATCGAGCGACTCCGCGCGGCGCTGACCGACGAGGACGGCCTGCGTCGTCGCGTCGCCGCGCGCCTCTTGGCCGTGGACGCCGGGCGCCCTCACGAGATCCTCGGCCTGCTCTCGGACGCCGATCCCCTCGTGCGCATCCAGGCTGCCGGTGGCATCCTCGCGGCCGCCAACCGATGACTCACCTACGCACCTCAGGCCTGATGCTCGTGCTGCTCGTCTCCATGGCGGGCTGTGGCTGCAGCGGCGACCGCGAACGCAACGACGCCGTGCTCCTCGTCGATCGCCTCGACCAGCTCGACACGCCCAGCGATCAGGATCGCTCCGAGCGCATCGAGGCGCTCTCCCACCTGCCCATCGCCACGCCCGAGGTCGCCGCCATCCGCGACCATTGCGTGCGCCTGCACCGCGCGCTGCTCACGGCGGAGGAGACCTCGGCCGGCGTCCGTGGTGCCCTGGCCGAGGCCAGCGAGGGTGGCATGCACGCGCCCGCACCCGCCGCCGCCCACGCGCTCGAGGCCGCCCTCGATCGCTCCAACGCCGCCCTCGAGACGGCGCGCGACGAGCGCGGCCCGTGCATGGACGGC
>JAACVI010000569.1 GCA_009992505.1 Myxococcales bacterium | reverse complement strand
GCCGGTCTGGCACAGCCGCACCACGTCGGCGCGGAGCTCGTCGGTGAACGCCCGCCGGGGGGCGCCGTTGCTTCGTGTTCGATCTCATCAGGACACTCCTTGCGCACTATCGCGCGTTGCCGGGTGTCCACCAAACGGAGGGAAGCTCATCCTGTCGGCCACCGCAGCCCCCTCCGAGTATGCCGAACGCATCACCGCTCTCCTCAAGCGTCACTACAACTACGGCCGCGACAAGATGCTTGTCGTCGCCCGCAAGACCGCGACACCCGAGCAACGCCAAGCCCTGGCTGATGCGCCAGACAGGCAAGCAAGACGGCGCCGTGGAGGAACGAAGCCATGAGCGAGTACCAGTACTACGAGTTCCCGGCCATCGACGGCTCAACCTTCATTGCCTAACGGAAGAACCCATTCTTTCAGTACTTCTCCGCACCTACAGAGCTCCAAACTCGGCCTGCTCTCGACGCGAAAGGTTGTGAGAGAGGGTTTCTCAAGGAGCCACCAGCGCCGTCGGTTCGAGGTTCTCCGGCTTCTCTGCGAGATCGTCCGGCGTGAGCCGGGCGTAGATCTCGACCAGGTTGCCGTCGGGGTCCTCGAGCCACAGCTCGTGGAGCGGCATGCCCCGCCACGTCGTGCGCGGCGGCTTGCTCACTGTGAATCCGGCCGTCTTCGCGAGCTCGTGGGAGCGAACGACCGCGGCCTTGTCGGCTACCGCGATGCCGAGGTGATAGAGCGTGTCGCGGTGCAGCTCCTTGCCGTCAGAGACGAGGAGGACGAAGTTCGTGTGCAGCCCCGGCCGCACGAAGGTCGAGTAGCGATGGGTCCACTCCTTCGGCTCGGCGCCTAGAAGCCAGGCGTAGAAGCGCGTGCTCTTCGCGAGATCCTTCACGCGCACGCTGGCGTGAAACTCCTGCGCCTTGGGCCCCTTGGGGAGGTCGAGCAGGGCGTCGAACACCTCGAGCCGCGCCTCTATCTGGTCCCGCGCGGTGCGGAAGCGCGTCAGCATCTCGTCTCGTGGAATCGACGGGTCCTTGCTCGCCGGATCCGGAATCGGCCAGTGGAGGCGTCGTGCCCTGCCCAAGAAGACCGGGCACACCTCCTCGGCGCAGAGCGTGATGACCGTGCCCACGGTGGCCGGGTCGATCGTCTGCACCGACTTCGAGTGGTGCGTCGTGAGATCCACGCCGACCTCGCGCATCACCTCGATCGCGTACGGATTCACCTTGGAGGGCTCGCTGCCCGCGCTCTGCACGGCGATGCGCGAGCCGAAGAGCTGGCGCGCGAGTCCCTCGGCCATCTGGCTGCGCGCGGAGTTAGCGACGCAGAGAAAGAGGATCGTCTTGTCGTTGTTCATCGGGATCATGCCTTGTTTTCGCGAGCGCTCGGGACGGCGCACGCAGCGGGCGCGACTTCGATCGG
>JAACVI010000262.1 GCA_009992505.1 Myxococcales bacterium | reverse complement strand
GCGTCGACGCCGAAGCACGCGAGTTGCGCATGCACGAGTTCGACGAAGCCACGGTGCTCAGCCCCCAAGGCGCGTACGGCATCCTCGAGCCGCCTGAGGACGCGCCGCTGACACCTCTGGACGAAGTGGACCTCGTGCTCGTCCCGGCGCTCGTGCTCGATCCACTCGGCTATCGCATCGGCTATGGAGGCGGCTTCTACGACCGGCTGCTGCCGTCCGTGCACAAGGCGACGCGTGTGGCCATCGCCTACGACTTCCAGCTGCTCGCGGAGGTCCCCACTCACGACCACGATCAGCGCGTGGACTACGTGGTCACGGACACGCGCACGCTCGAGACGGGCGCGAGGGAGGACGCGAGGGAGGACGCGAGGGAGGACGCGAGGGAGGACGACGAGTGGCCGGCCGAATCCTGATCGTCGACGATGACGACGGCTTCCGGCGCGCCCTGAAGCGGGCGCTCTCGCACGCAGGCTACGACGTCTCCGAGTGCGCCAGTGGCGCGGACGCGCCGAGGTGCCTGACCGAATCGGACGCTGACGTCGTGCTGCTCGACTACCACCTGCCGGACGTGAACGGGCTCGTGCTACTGGACGATCTGAAGGCGGGCGCGCGAGGCGCCGCGTTCTTGATGGTGACGGCCTACCCCGATCTCGAGGTGGCGGTCGAGGCCATGCGACGCGGAGCCTTCGACTACGTGCCCAAGGGTGCCGAACTGCGCGAGCTGCTGATGCGCGTCGAGCGCGCCGCCGAGGTCGCGTCCCTGCGCCGCCGCATGGTCGAGGCCAGTCAGGTCACGGAGAAGGCAGCCGCGGACGCCTTGATCGGAGACAGCGCGCCGATCGTGGAGCTGCGCAAGCAGATCGCGGCCGTGGCCAAGGGCGAGGACACGACGGCGCTGGTGCTGGGCGAGACGGGCACGGGCAAGGGCGTGGTGGCGCGCATGATCCACGCCCAATCCAGCCGCGCCTACGAGCCGCTCGTCGCGGTCGACTGCTCGACCATCCCGGCGAACCTGGTCGAGAGCGAGCTCTTCGGACACGAGAAGGGCTCCTTCACGGGCGCGACGTCAAGCCAGCAAGGACGCGTGGAGGCCGCCGGGCGCGGCACCCTCTTCCTGGACGAGATCGGCGAGCTCGAGCTGCCGATGCAGACGAAGCTGCTCAGGCTGCTGGAGGAGAAGGAGTTCACGCGCGTGGGCAGCACACGCGCTCGCAAGATGACCGCGCGCGTCATCGCCGCCACCAACCGCGACCTGAGCCGCGCCGTCGAGGAGGGACGCTTCCGCGCGGATCTGCGCTACCGGCTCGAGGTCTTCGTGGTGCAGACGCCACCCCTGCGCGGACGAGGCGACGACATCCTCGGTCTCGCAGCCCACTTCGTGCGGGACCGAGCGCGCGCGCTGGGCCGACGCGCGCCGGAGCTCGGCCCCAAGCTGCTCCAAGCGCTCCTGAACTACGCCTACCCAGGCAACGTGCGCGAGCTGCGCAACATGGTCGAGCAAGCCATGCTCCTGAACGGCGGGGAGCTGCTCGCGCTGGAAGACTTCCCGGTGCTCAGCCGGGTCGCCACGGGCTGGTCGCCGGAACGACGCGACGGCCCCGCACCCGTCAGCTTCTCGGACCCCGTGACGCAGCCCTACGGCAGGCTCCAGCGAGAGTCCCCCCTGCCGCCTCCCCCCGCGCCCATGCGCACCCCCGCGCCGCCGGCCGCGAGCGAGGCGTCCGGCGAGGCCACGCCAGGCGCGCGTTCGACGACGCCCGAAGACCCGAACGAGAGCATCGAGGCCATCCGATCCCGGGCGCGCTCGGAGCAACGACGCCAGCTGATCGATGCGTTGAAGCGCAGCGAAGGCAACGTGACGGCGGCCTCCCGACTCCTTGGCCTGTCGCGCTACCAGCTGATCCGGCGCATCAAGAAGCACGGGCTGAGCTGAGGGTTGGGCCCGAGGGCTATCCGTGCGATATCGTGCGAACTCGTTCCGAATCGCACACTATCGAACGCCAGCACATAACGTCGCACGTATTCGCACGCAACCGCGCGGAAGAATCTCGACCTCGTGTCGCTTCTTCCCTGAAGAACATTGAGAAAACGCCGATGCCTCCCTGAGGCCGAGTGCGGCACGCGTCTTGAAGTGTCTCCTCCCGTCAGGAGTTCAGGATGACCCAGACGGCAAGAACGAAGACCCAGCCCGCCAAGATGAGCTGGTCCGACAAGGAAGCTCGAGCCGCGCTCGAGACCTACGAAGGCATGGTGAGGATGATGGCCCGTCGGCTGCGCCCTGTCGCCGCCATCGGACAGGCGCTAGACGAAGACGACCTGCGCGCCGAAGGCCGCATGGCCGTGCTCGAGGCGCTCAGCACCTACAAGGGCTTCGGCATCGGCGAGAAGACCTGGGTGCGCACGCGCATTCGCCAACGCATGATCGACGCCATCCGCCGCATGGATCTGCGCAGCCGCGACGAGATGCGCCTGGCCGTCAGGCACGCTGCGGGCGAGACCGTGGACACGGCCGACGAAGAGCGCGGCAGGCTCGTGGCCGCACGTCGTCTCGTCTCCATCGACGCCACGCCCAGCGAAGGCTCACCGATGGTGGACCGCATGCGCGACGACCACGGGCGCCTCGCGGACGAGCTCGCGGAAGAACACCGCCAGAGCCGCCGTCTGCGCGCGGCCATGCAGCTCCTGCCCGAACGGCAGCGCCGAGCCATCGAGATGGGCCTCTTCGGAGGCATGGCCTTGCGCGAGATCGGCGAGGAGATGGGCATCAGCGAGTCGCGCGTGTGCCAGCTCCAGAAGCGCGCCGTCGAGCATCTGCACGACGCCATCGCGAGTCAGACGTGCGCCGCCTGACCGAACCCAGACTCCCTCCAGAATGTTCCCAGGCCCGCGTCCGCAACTCCTCACAAGCGGGCGCGGGTCACCTAATTCATGGAGCTGGCGCGGCGAGCGCACCCGTGGAGAGCGCGTGCTAGTCTGACGCATGCTCGCCGAGGGCGTCCGCGAGAAGCTCGAGACCCTGCCCGTCGCGCCGGGCGTCTACCTCTTCCGTGGAGCGGACGAAAAGGTCCTGTACGTCGGCAAGGCGTCGAACCTGAAGAGCCGCGTGCGCAGCTACTTCGCCGCGGGGCGCAACGATCCGCGCGCCTTCATCGATCGCCTCGAGGCGGAGCTCTCGGACATCGAGACCTTCGTGGCGGCCTCGGAGAAGGAGGCGGCGCTGCTCGAGAGCGAGCTCATCAAGCGCCATCGACCGCGCTACAACGTCAAGCTCCGCGACGACAAGGACTACCTTTCTCTGCGCCTCGATCCGAAGGAGGAGTGGCCGCGCCTGCGCGTCGTGCGCCGACCCCACGCCGACGGCGCCCGCTACTTCGGGCCCTACCCCTCGGCCAGCGGCGCGCGCAAAGCGCTCAAGCTGATCAACCGCTACTTCCAGCTCCGCACCTGCACGGATCGCGAGCTCAAGAGCCGCACGCGTCCGTGTCTGCAGCACCAGATCGGGCGCTGCCCCGCGCCCTGCGTCCTGCCCATCTCGCCCGAGGCGTACGGAGCGCAGGTGCGAGGGGTCACCCTCCTGCTCTCGGGTCGTCACGACGAGCTCTCGCGCGAGCTCGGGCAGCGCATGGGCGAGGCCTCGGCCGCGCTCGAATACGAAGAGGCGGCGCGCCTGCGTGATCAGCTCCGCGCCGTCACGCTGCTGCGCGAAGAGCAACACGTGAGCAGCGTGCGCGACGTCGATCAGGACGTGCTCGGCTTCTTCCGACAGGCCGACCAGGCGCAGGTGGTGATGCTGCGCGTGCGCGAAGGACGACTCTCGGGTGTCGACTCGCACGAGCTGCGACGCGTGTCCTTGCCTGACGAGGAGCTGGTGGCGGCCTTCCTCGATCAACACTACGAGCGCGCCGCGCCCCCGGACGAGGTGCTCATCCCCGTGCAGGTCGAAGCCGCCGAGGGTCTGGCTCAGGTGTTGAGCGAGCGCCGTGGTCGCCGCGTGACGCTGCGCATCCCGCAGCGCGGGACCGGCGTGCGCCTGTTGAAGCTCGCCGCGGACAACGCCGAACACGCGTTCCACGAACGGCGACGCGCGTCGGAGGATGTGGAGAGCAGGCTCGAGGAGGTGCGGGTCCGACTGCGCTTGCCGCGCACGCCGCATCGCATCGAGTGCGTCGACATCTCGCATACGGGCGGCGAAGAGACGGTGGCCGTGTTCGTGCGCCTGGAAGAGGGCGTGCCGGCGCGGCGCGGCTACCGCAGCTTCCGCGTGCGCACGGTGAGCGGCGGCGACGACTACGGCGCCATGCGCGAGGTGCTCTTGCGCCGACTGAAGCGGGGCAAGGCCGACGAGGAGGGCTGGGAGCTGCCCGATCTGCTGGTCGTGGATGGCGGTCGCGGTCAGCTCGCGGTGGCCATCTCAGCGCGCGAAGAGGCGGGCGTCGACGAGCTGCCCGTGGTCGGCCTGGCCAAGGAGAAGGAGAACGTGCTCGGCGAGCTGTTGGTCGATCGCGTGTACCTGCCCGGGCAGAAGAACCCGATCACGCTGCGCTCGAGCCCGGCGCTCGCGCTCTTGGCCTTGGCGCGAGACGAAGCCCACCGCGCGTCCAACGCGCTGCGCGTGAAGGTGGGCAAGGGACGACGGCTCCGCAGCGATCTGGACGCCATCCCGGGAGTCGGCCCCAAGACGCGCCAGCGCCTGCTCTCGACCCTCGGCTCACTGAAGCGCATCGCCGAGGCGGATCTCGACGGTCTGCGAGCCGCGGGCGCCACGCAGCGCCAAGCCGAGGCCATCCAGGCCCACTT
>JAACVI010000261.1 GCA_009992505.1 Myxococcales bacterium | reverse complement strand
TGCAGCGCGCTGCAGGTGTGCGACGGCGCCAGCGACACCTGCGTCGAGTGCAACATCGACATCGACTGCGCGGGCCACACGGGCGGCAACTGGCGCGCAGCGAGGCGAGCGCGCGTTCGTTCGAGCCCTCTCCGCCGAACCTGGACCTCGACGACGCCAGGCGCCGGCTGACTCCACCGGAGCGTTGGTCCTTGCCGGGGTGGACTGGGGTGGCGACCGAGGTAGGGCATCATGTCGGTGTGCAGATCCTATTGGCCGTGGGCATGGAGAGCGCCGCGTTCGTATGCGAGGCGCTCGGACCGATCCTGGGCGCCGCGGCGAATGCTGCGGAGCTCGCCAGCGCTTGGGGCGAGGCAGACCATGCAATGGAGTGGGCGGGCCGGACCTTCGGCGCGGAGTTCGGCATGGAGGCGGCAATGATGGACTCGGATGCCATGCGTCGAGCCGTGGCCGACGGGCACCTCACCACGTCGGAGCTGGCCGCCATCGTTCACTCGCGCACGTCGATCCAGAACCGCTGGACGCGCCAGATCGCCTTCGGCGGCGCAGCCCAGCAGGGCTTGGCGTCGCGGGCGATGACAGAGGGCGTGGCGATCGCCGCGGGCGTGCTGCAGCAGGCGCTGGACCAGGCGAGTGCTCGGCTGGACGAGCAGGGCATTCACGATCCGGCGGAGCGTCAGAGAGCTCTGGTCCATGCCGTCAACGAGGGAGCGGTCGCTGGCTATCAGGGCCTCCACGCACACAATGAGGCCGTTCGCGAACAGATCCGAGCTGGCGAGCAGTAGCCTTCAGGCCTCGAGCCAATAGGAGAACACGTTCATGAAGTTCCTCGCACGACTCTGGTCCAGGGTTCCCATCTTTCTGCAGATCCTGATCTACGGCTCCATTGGGGTCGCGGGCATCGTCTTCGTTGCGCTTCCGAAGGTGGAGAGGCGGCACAGACCGTGCCACATGGCGATGGCTGCCGAGGCACCGGCGTGGCGAGCTTTGGGCGACCACCTCGACCGATGGTACGCGGAACATCCGTTGCGTGAACCCAGCCTGCCCGATGGTGGCCTGGATTCCCACCAACTAAGACGCAACCTCCTGCCTCGGCTGAGCGCCGCTGGCTGTCGCGACATGGCCGAGCAGCTCGAGAACCAGGTGTTTTCTGCCATCTACATCGGCGCGGCGCCGGACGAGGCGGACGCCGAGGGTCAGCGCATGTGGCGGACGATCGAGACTCTGCGGGCGCAGCGGCTGTCGGTCTGTCTCTGAGCACGCCGCCTTCGAATAGGTCGAGCTGCCTCGGTTCCGGTTGTCCCCCCACAACCCCGATCCGGCTTATGCGTGGTCGTCGCGTGTCTGTCACATGGCTGTTGCAAAGCGAGGGCAGGTTCCCCGGCGAAAGCGAGAACCGCCATGCGCAAGCTCCAGCTCAGCCTCTTCACCTCCTTGTTGCTCTCCATGGCCTTCGTGGGTTGCAGCGGTGGGCACGATCGCGGTCCCGAGCCCACCCCCGAGGGTACGACCGGCGCTCCGACGCCGAGCGATCAGGGCGGGACGCTGACGATCAAGGGCTCGGACACCATGGTGATCCTGGCGCAGCGCTGGGCCGAGGCCTTCATGGCGGCCAACCCGGGCACCACGCTGCAGGTCTCCGGTGGTGGCTCGGGCACGGGCATCGCGGCGCTGATCAACGGCACCGTCGACCTGGCCGACGCCAGCCGTGCCATGAAGGATCGCGAGAAGGCGCAGGTTCAGGAGCGTCGCGGCGGAGCGGCCCACGAGATCCCCGTCGCCCTCGACGCCCTCGCCGTCTACGTCAACGACGACAACCCCGTGCACTCGCTGACCATCCCGCAGCTGAAGCAGATCTACCGTCACGAGGTGACGAACTGGAATCAGGTCGGCGGCAGCGACGCGCCCATCGTGCTCTACGGCCGCGAGAACAACTCGGGCACCTACGCCTACTTCAAGGAGCACGTGCTCGAGGACCTCGACTTCGCGCAGGAGACGCAGACGCTCCCGGGCACGTCGGCCGTGATCAACGCCGTCAGCCACGACGTCGGCGGCATCGGCTACGGCGGCATCGCCTACGCGCAGGGCGTGCACACGGTGTCGGTCGCGGTCGAGGGCGGTCAGCCCGTCGAGCCCAACATGGAGAACGCCATCAACCGCACCTACCCGCTGGCGCGTTTCCTCTACGTCTACTCCGTGGGTCAGCCCACCGGCCTCGCGCAGCGCTACGTCGACTTCATGCTCTCGAGTGCCGGCCAGGCTCTGGTCGAGAACGCCGGCTACTACCCGCTGCCCCACGCCGGAGCCGCTGCGGCGCCCGCCGCCCCGACCGGAGCGGCCGCACCCGAAGCACCGGCTGAGCCCGCGCCATGAGCTCGGTGCGAGTCAGCTTGCGCTCGGCTCGCCTGGCTCGCGTCGGCATGGACGACGACGCCGCGGACCCCGAGCTCGGCGCGCAGCCCGTGAAGCGTCCGCCTCTGGGCCAAGGTTTCAAGACGCCGCTCAGCCACCGCATCGCCGAGAAGCTGATCGCCCTGATGGCGCTGAGCGCGGTCGCGGCGGTCGCGCTCATCTTCATCTTCGTGGCCAAAGAAGCGCTGCCCCTCGCCTGGGAGCAGCTCGACGGCATGCGCCTCTTGGACCTCTTCCTGCCGCGCACATGGACCGGCTATCACGAGGCCGTCTACATCTGGCAGCCGGTCGGGACGCCCGAGAAGTTCAACGTCGTCCCGCTCTTCCTGGGCTCGTTGAAGGTCACGCTCCTGGCCATGATCTTCAGCGTGCCGCTGGGCGTGGGCTGCGCCATCTACCTCGCGCTCTACGCGCCGCGGCGCATGCGCGAGATCGTGAAGCCCGTGATCGAGCTCTTGGCGGCCGTGCCCTCCGTGGTGCTCGGCTTCTTCGCCTTGATGGTGCTCGCGACCTGGCTTCAGGACGCGTTCGGCTGGCACTTCCGGCTCAACGCCGCGGTCGCCGCGGTTGGTCTGAGCCTGACCATCGTGCCCGTGATCTTCACCATCAGTGAGGACGCGCTCGCGGCCGTGCCCCACTCCCTGTCCGTGGCCGCCATGGCTCTGGGCGCGCGCAAGTATCAGGTCGCGCTGCGCATCATCGTGCCCACGGCGGCGCCCGGCATCGCGGCTGGCGTCATCCTGGGCTTCGGCCGCGCCATCGGCGAGACCATGATCGTGCTGATGGCCTCGGGCAACGCCGCCATCATGAAGCCCTTCGACTTCACCACCAGCGTGCGCACGGTGACGGCCTCGATCGCGGCCGAGCTGGGCGAGGTGGCGCAGGGCGACCCCCACTGGCGCGTGCTCTTCCTGCTCGGCGCCATGCTCTTCGCCATCACCTTCGCCCTGAACTTCGTCGGCAGCGTGGCCATCCGGCGCCTCGAGAAGCGGCTGACGGCGACATGAAGAACACACCCAAGGACTACGTCCTCGCCGGCGCCACGGGCCTCGCCGTGCTGCTGATCGTGGGCCTGCTCGGAGTGCTCTTGTGGGAGATCGTCGCGGGCGGCGCGGGCGTGATCTCGGGCACCTTCCTGACCCAGAGCCCCAGCGCCGACATGACGAGCGGCGGCATCTTCCCGGCCATCTACGGCACGGTGGTGGTCACGATGCTGATGACCATCGCGGGCGTGCCCGTGGGCATCGCCACGGCCATCTGGTTGAGCGAGTACGCGCCGCGCCACTCGCGCCTCACCACCATCGTGCGCATCGCCGTGAACAACCTCGCGGGCGTGCCCTCCATCGTCTTCGGCCTCTTCGGCCTCGGCTTCTTCGTGCTCTTCGTGGGCGGCAGCATCGACGACGTCGTCTACGGTCCGGGCACACCGGTCTGGGGCAAGCCCTCCGTGCTCTGGGCCTCGCTGACCCTGGCCGTGCTGACCTTGCCGGTCGTGATCGTGACCACCGAGGAGGCGCTGCGCACCGTGCCGCAGGATCTCCGCGACGCCTCGCTGGCTCTGGGCGCCACGCGCTTCCAGACCGTGTTCAAGGTGGTCGTGCCCAACGCCCTCGGCGGCATCCTCACGGGCGTCATCCTGGCCGTCAGCCGCGGCGCGGGCGAGGTCGCGCCCATCCTCTTCTGCGGCGCCGCCAACTTCCTGCCCTACCTGCCCACCGATCTGCGCGACATGTTCATGCACCTCGGCTACCACATCTTCGCGCTCGCCACGCAGTCGCCCAACGTCGACGCGGCGCGGCCCATGCTGTTCGGCACCGTGCTCGTCTTGCTCGTGCTGACCTTCAGCCTCAACCTCGTCGCCGTCGTGGTTCGCAGCCGCGCACGCGCGCGCCTCCGCGCCTAGGGAACCGAGAACCGAGCATGACTTCAGTGGCCATCCCCGAGCCCAAGATGCAGACCGAGAACGTCTCGGTCTTCTACGGTGACAAGATCGCCATCGGCAAGGTCACGCTCGACATCGCCGACCGCGCCGTCACCGCGCTCATCGGTCCCTCGGGCTGCGGCAAGAGCACTTACCTGAGGTCGCTCAACCGCATGAACGACACCATCGACATCGCGCGGGTGCAGGGCAAGATCACCCTCGACGGCCAGGACATCTACGGCAAGGGCGTGGACGCGGTGGAGGTGCGCCGGCGCGTCGGCATGGTCTTCCAGAAGTCGAACCCCTTCCCCAAGTCCGTCTTCGAGAACGTCGCCTTTGGGCTGCGCATCGCGGGCGAGAAGAAGCCCGCCATCCTGGCGCGTCGCGTGGAGGAGTCTCTCTCCGGGGCCGGGCTCTGGGACGAGGTGAAGGATCGCCTGGACGAGAGCGCCCTCGGGCTGAGCGGCGGTCAGCAGCAGCGGCTGTGCATCGCGC
>JAACVI010000568.1 GCA_009992505.1 Myxococcales bacterium | reverse complement strand
CCGCCCGCGCCGTGACCTGCGGCGGCGCCGCCCGCGAAGCCGCCAGGGCACGCGCAGGTGAAGCCGCCGGGCGCGTTGGTGCAGGCTGCCGGCGGGTCGCCGTCACAGTCATCCGTGCCGAGGGCGCACTCGTCGAGGTCCATACACGTGCCGCCGGTCGCGGGCGCCGCATAGCCGGCGTCGCAGGTGCAGGCGTAGCTGCCGGCGCTGTTCGTGCAGCTCGCACGCGCTGCGCCGCAGGTGGCCGCCACGGCGCACTCGTCGACGTCCGCGCAGGCTCCACCCGACGCCGGCGCGGAGTAGCCGGCGCTGCACGTACACGCATAGCTGCCGATCGAATTCACGCACCCCGTCGCGTTGACGGTGCACGTGCCGAGCGCGCACTCGTCGATGTCCATGCACGTGCCGCCGGCCGCCGGCGCGCCGTAGCCCGGCAGGCACGTGCAGGCGTAGCTGCCGCTGGTGTTGGTGCACGCCGTGGCGAGCGCGCCGCAAGGCGCGGTCAGGGCGCACTCGTCGACGTCCGTGCAGCTCCCGTCGAAGCCCGCGTAGCCCGTCGCGCACGGCACGCACACGCCATCGGCGACATCCGCGAGCCCGTCGCAGTCGTCGTCGATGCCGCCGTTGCAGACCTCGGCGGCGTCGGGATTGACGTTCACGTTCGAGTCGTCGCAGTCGGGGCCGCAGTTGCCGGCGCCGTTGCAGCACGCGCTCGACTGAAAGCCATCCAGATCGGCGTCCGCGCCGTAGCTCGTGGGGTCGCAGTCCTCGTCGTGGCCCGCGCCGTCGCAGAGCTCGACATTGCCCGGATAGCGTGCCTCGTCGGCGTCGTCGCAGTCATCGCCGCCGCAGTCGATGGCGTCGTGGCCGTCGCCGTCCGCGTCGCCGCTCACGTCACACAGGGTCTGGCAGGCGTCCGCTGCTTCGTCGCACATCTGGTCGGCCAAGCATGGATCCGGCCCCAGCACGCAGCCGCGCACGTCGCTGTCGGCGTCGCTCGGGGCGCAGCGCTCGACGCCGTTGCAGAAGAGCCCGTCGCTGCAGGCGGGGTCATCCGGCGCGTTCACGCACACACCCGCGGCGCAGCGATCGACGGTGCAGCCCAAGCCGTCGT
>JAACVI010000260.1 GCA_009992505.1 Myxococcales bacterium | reverse complement strand
CCAAGGCGAGCAGCTCCAGCCACTCGCCGAACACGCGCTCGAACTTGGGCAGGCGCCCGAGGTCGAAGCCGTTCCAGACCTCGAGGGTGTCGAAGGAGTCGCTGTAGGGCCCTTCGGCTGCGCCCGTCTCCGGATCGAAGCCCATCACGTCGAAGTAGCCGATGCCTCCCTCGAGGCGCGGGTGGTTCACCTGCACCAGCGTCTCCGGATCACGGGCGTGCAGCTCCATGAAGAGCGCGCTGGGAGACGTGTCCGAGAACCGGGGCGCGCCGTTGAAGGGCAGACTCGGATCCAGAGGGAAAGGGAAGGCGTTGAAATGACCGAAGCTCGGCGACTCCGTCGTCACTTCGACGCCCGTCACCGATCCGAAGTCGGAGATCCCGACCTCCTCGGCGGTGGGTCCGTAGTCCGTGACGTAGTTGTGATCCGTGGCGGCGGCGAAGCGCACGCCTTCGGCGGCGAAGCACGTCAGGCGGTCCTCGAGGCTGACGCGGCTGTCGTAGCTCGGCGCCGAGTGCACGTGAAAATCGGAGGCGACCCACTCGCCAGGATCGATCACGTGCTGGAGTATCGCGCGGACCTCGGGTCGATAGGTGGCGCTGACCTCGACCGTCTCGTCGTGCAGCGTCCACTCTGGACCGTGGCTGACGATCACGCGGTAGCGCCCCGGCTCGGCGGGTACGACGGCCAGGCCCTCGGTGAGCAGCACGGTGTCGCCCGCGCCCGCCGCCGACCAGTCGGGCCCGAGGTCCAGAGTCGCCGTGCGGGCGACGCCGATCACGCGCGCGCGGGCCGCCACGGGCTGACCGTTCGGATCTCGGGCGACGATGCGGATCTGGCCGCCGGTCGGGATGCGCACCAGGGCGCGGGCGCCGGGCTCCACCGTGACCGGCACGGAGTCGCTGCGGGCGTGACCGAAGGCGGAGCCGACGGCGTAGTAGCGCGGCGTGTGCACGGCGGCACGTCCCAGGGGCGGGAAGGGAACGATCGCCTGGCCGTGCGCGTCCGGTCGCGCCGACATCACGGGTCGACCGTCCTGCGTGTAGATGCGGATGGACGAGCCCGTCGGCGCGTAGGGCAGCGTCACCAGCACCTCGGGGTAGGGCGTCCCGCGCGCCCAGCCGAGCGTTCGAATCGCGGCCGCCAGGCCACCTCGGGCCGTGGTCAGGATCCTGCGATCGGCGAGCGACTCGCCCTCCGCGATGTCGTGGGCGGGCGCCGCCATCTCGGTGTGTTTCAAGAAGCGCGAGACGCCGTGGGCTTCGTACAGGGAGCGCACGCGCAGCGGATCGTCGTCGATGCTGAGCACGGTCGAGCTCGCGATCCCCTCGACGCCGACCCAGGCGGCCTCGTGCCAGGCGTCGTCGCTAAGCGGCCCGTTGCTGGGCACGAAGGGCGTGGCGCCGCCCCAGCGGATGCGTCCGCCCACGCGCACGTCCGTGAGGGGCAGCCCGTCCCGAGGCGTCACGTGCGTGGTCTGGTAGAGGGTCACGCCTCGCCCACCGATCACCAGATCACGGCTGACGTCGATCACGCGACCGCGGAAGCTGGTCGTGGCCGTGACGCGCAGACCCGCCCGATCCGTGCGATCGAGGAACGAGATCTCTCCCGTCACCATGGGCTGCAATCGATCGTTGACGTAGAGCGTCGGTGCCCAGAGCACGAGGCTGTCCTCCGCCGGCGCGCCGTGCAGAGCGACTTCCAGGATCGCGCCGCGCGCCGAACCCTCTCGCTCCAGGCCGCCGACCACCACGCGCATCTGCCGGCTCTCGAGCACGTAGTCGCCAGGTGCCAGCACGAGGCCACCCGGACGTTGCGGGGCCTCGTTGTGCTGCACTCGTCGCGCACCGACACCATGGGCCGCGAGTCGAAGGCGCGCGTCCGACGAACCGCAGGCCAGCAGCAGCAGAGCCAGCGACACCAGACTGAATGACAGCCAAACACGCGATTTGCGGGCACGCCTCGCGATGACCAACGTGTGCTGTTCGCTGCGGGACCTTCCCGTGCTCAGGAGAACATTCATGAAAAAGTCCGTCCTTCAATTTGGGATCCTATCACTCTCCCTGCTCGCGCTGCTCACGCCATCGTTCGCCTCCGCGCAGCGGCCTCACCACCAGCCTCGCGTGAGTATGGAGGCCGCGCAGGCGACGGCGCGGGCGCGGGTGCACGGTGAGGTTCGCCACTCCGAACTCGAGTTCGAACACCATCGCTGGATCTACTCCGTCGAGCCGCGCCGACGGCCCGGGCACCGAGGAGGTGGACGCGGACACGGGCGAGATCGTCAGCGTCGAGCACGAGCGAAGCTGATCGCCCTCAGTCGCGCAGCAGCCAGGCGTAGCTGGAGCGGAGGGCCTCCTGGCCCCCAGTCTCCAGCACTTCGCCGTGGGCGATCACGATGCGATCGAAGTCCCAGGCCAGGATGCGCTCCATGCAGCGCTTCGCCAGCGGGCGATCCTTGATCAAGAGCGGATCCACGCGCGTCGGGCGGAACTGCTTGTAGCCGCCCATCAAGCTCATCCAGGCGCGCGTGAGGAAGGGCGCGCGCGGGCCGAAGTTCATAGCCAGATCACACATCACGAGCGTGCGACTTTGGTGATGGAAGAACACGACCTCGTTCTCCATCGGTCGTCCGGCGAAGAAGATCTGACTCACCTCTTCCTTCCACTCGTCGGGCGCCTCGTCTCCGAGCACGTCGACGAACTTCAGATCGGGTCGCTTGCTAGCGACGCCCGGACCCACCCACAAGCGAGCTTCGGGGTAGAATTGGGCCACCTCGCCGGCGTGGAGATGGTGGAACTTGTTGGGTGCGACCACGAAGCGCACGGGACCGAGCGCGTCGAGCTCGGAGCGCAGCGCCTCGTCGAGCGCCAAAGACGAGTGCAAGAGCAGGCTGCCATCGGCCAGGCGCATCACCGTCATGCGCGCGCCCACCTCGAGGCCCCAGAAGCGCTGCGGCCGCTCCGCGACCCAGATGTTCTCGTCGAGTTTTCGGAGCACGAGTGGTGTCCTATCCCGTGTGTACAGGCGCCCCAAGGGGGGAGCGCGCGAGGTTGGCTTTGCGTGCGTTCAGAGCGGTGTCAGGTTGCTGCAGTCGACGTGGTGCGTGAGCACGCCCACGCGCGCCTTGAAGCGACTGTTCGGCGTGATCTGCTGCCACCTGGCCTGGGGCACGGTGCAGGTGTCGGCGCCCGCGCCATCGACGGTGACGTTCAGCGTGTAGGTCTCGCTGCGCGCGCCCTGTCGTGTGCAGCCGAGGGAGGCGCAGCCCGTGACCTGCACGGCGGGCCAGCTCGGCGCTGGAGACACGCCCTGGCCCTGCGCGACGGCGTCGCGTTGATGGGCCCAGCGATCGATCTGGTACTGGCATTTGTCGTCGAGGACGGGCTCTTCGCGATAGGTCGGCGTGCAGGTTTGCTCTTGCCGATAAGTGCCGTCGCCGTTGTCGACGTTGCGCGTGGAGCAGGTCTGCCCCGACTCGACGCGGCGCGTGCTGCGCTGTTCGCGTGACCGACCGGTGACGCGCCCGCCCGAAGGCACGGAGTCGCACCAGGCGGATTCGCTGGCCGTCTGAAGCACCTCGATGGCGACGCTGCGTTGCCACGACTGGCCGGTGACGGTGATGGCCTTCTCCTGCTTCCAGAAGATCGCGACGCCACCGAGGACCATGAGCGCGAGCAGCGCGGCGACTAGCAGCCAGATCCAGAGCTTGCTCTTCTTGGCGGGCGCTGGGGTCGGGGTCGCGGCGGGCGCGGGCGCCCTGACCGGTTGGTCTTCTCGCTTAACGACCTCGCGATCGCCGTCGCCGATGGTCGCGCCGCAGCTCGTACAGTGCGACGCGTTGGCCGAGTTCGCGCCCTGGCAGTTCTGGCAGATGAGGTCCGTGCCGACGAAGCGATGGTCCGCGACGGCGACCTTCTGGTCCTCCGGCGGGAAGTAGCGCTTGTCCGCTTGTTGAGGCGCGCCACAGGTGGGGCAGAAGCGCTGCGTCAGACCGAGCAGCTCCTTCGTTCCGCAGTAGGGGCAGTCCCAGAACATCTCGTAGACGGGTTCGGTCATCGGCCCCAGCCTACCAATTCTCGGAGCGCTACTCAGCGCTATTCGGTTGACCCATGCGCAACGGGCCGCCCCGCGCCGTGCCCCAGAGCACGCAGTCGGCGCTCGAGCCCGGGACGGTGAACATGTCCATGCCGTGGTCGAAGGTCTGGACGAAGATCTCGAGCTGCCCGTCGCCGTCGAGGTCGCCGATGCCGGGCGCCGCGGGCGCGCCGTTGCCGTTGCCGTTGTGGCCGGGATCGGGCAGCGCGACGTCGTGCAGCAGGCTGCCGTCGGCGCCAAGCACGAACAGATGTCCGGCGTCCGTCGCGTCCGGATCGCCGTAGGTGCTGAACACTATCTCGGGTGAGCCGTCTTGGTTCAGGTCGGCGACCGTGGCCTCCGAGGCGTACATCAGGGCCTGTCCGCGCGTGTAGTCGTAGCGCCACAGCTCGTGCGCAGTGGCGTCGAAGGCGTGCATGTAGCCGTCGTTCAAGCTCACGATGATCTCCGGCATAGCGTCGCCCTGGATGGCGATGGTGGTGGCCGCGGGCACGCCGTTGGGCGGGTAGTAGCCGTCGACCGAGATCGGGGCGTCCCCGCGCGGTAGGGTCTCCCAGCCCGGGAATCGTTGCGCCGAGCGCGAGCCGTCTCCGTAGGCGCCCTCGAGCACCATGATGGCGTAGGCCTGGGTCACGTAGGGGTCGTGCAGCTCGACGTTGGGCACGCCGAGCACCTCGTTGTGGCCGTCGCCGTCGAGGTCGACCACGTTGGGCGGTGAGGCCGTCCACTGCAGCCACTCCTGCCCGCTCGGGTTCGGCCAATCGCCCGTGTGCAGGTGATAGTGCTGCTCCTCCACGTTGGGATCCGCCCAGCGGATGAACTGACCCCAGGTCATGCGCTCGTCCGCGAACTCCGTCGCGCGGTTGGTGAAGTAGGGCGAGGCGTCGATGGCCTCTCCGTCGGGATCGAAGGCCTGGATGTGGTGGTTGTCGTAGGTGGCCAGGATCTCGAGATCGGGGTCGTCGTCGATGTTGCCGATGCCCACGTTGAGCCCGTACTCGCCGTAGCCGTGGTGACCCGCGCCGTTTCGATCCGCGTCGCCGCCGGGGCCCGTGCGGTCGTTGTAGCGCGGCCAGGCCTGATAGCTGACGCCCGCGGGCTGGTAGCTCAAGCCGTCGTAGGAGAAGACGAAGACCTGCGCGCCCCCGTCCTCCGTGTGTGCCGTCTGCGTGGTCGTGGCCACCACCTCGAGCAGGCCGTCTCCGTCGAGGTCCGCCGCGGCCAGGCCTCGCACCTCGGGCGGGTTGCCGGCCGTGGTCGTGTCGGCGGGCCAGCCCGGCTTCTGCACCAGCATGTGGTCGCGGTACTCGTAGGCCCAGACCTCGTGGCCGTTGCCGTAGACCACCTCGACCACGCCGTCGCCTTCGAGATCGGCCACCACGTGCGGCGCGTAGACGCGGCCCTCGCCGCCCTCGGCCTTGGTGATGAGCTCACCCGCCGAGTCGAAGACGAAGACGGAGTAGTAGGCCGCGATGAGCTCGTTCTGCCCGTCGCCGTCGAGATCCTGCACCACGGGCGAGGCGTACCAGCTGGTCTCCCCGCGTAGGTTCTTGACGAACATGGGCGCCGCGACCTCGCCCGCGGAGGTGCCCGCGGCGCAGACCGGGTTGCGCGTGCCGCCCGTGCTGCTGCCCCCGTCGCGTCGCGGCGGTCGGCTGGCGTCGTGGGACGTGCCGCCGTCCGTGGCCGCTCCTCCGCCTCCACCGCAGCCCACGATCGACGCCAGCGTGACGAAGCCCAACGTGCCCAGCCCCAGGATCCAACGTGTCATGGCTCCAAGGTACCTCCGGCGCCACGGAAGCGGGAGCCCCCGAGCGCTTCCCACTCTGGCTCGCCATGGCACACATTGGCTGCGATCTTGGCACACACGGTGTCCCAGGGTGACCTCGGTCCTCGACGGATGAAGGACGAAGTGCCTATGAACAAGGCACTTCCTTGCCGTGAGTCCAGACCGCCCAGGTTGGCATCGTGTGTGCAACACCGTGCCGTGTGGTGCCACGAGGTGCCCAGGAGGTAGTCGATGCGTTCTCGGTTGGTCTTCTTCGTAGCTTTCTTCGCCCTGGTCCTCGGGGGCTGTGGCGACATGGTCGGCACTCCCGGCTCTTCCACGGAGCCCGGCCCGACGCCCAGCACCGCTGGACGCGACGGCACAGGCGTTGGCGCGCCGAGCGACGGCACGGGCGGTTACGCGGGGTCCGACCCCTCGGGCAGCGCGGGCAGCAGCTCCTCCAGTGGCGGCACCGCGGACGCGGGCGTCAGCACCGACCCTCCCAGCCCGGCGGGCGGCTGCCTCGACACGGCCTGCGCCGGTCCCGAGACCATCCCCGCCGGTCAGCTCACCGCGGGCGCCTGGCGCGATCTGGACGACTGGAGCTTCTGGCTCGGCCTGTTCGACAGCGACCTCTACGCCGGCATGCACGAGTACTGGGGCTACGACACCACGTCGCGCATCCCCGTGCGCGTGACGAGCGGTGGCGTCCCCGTGATCGATGCCCGCGTCAGCCTGATCGACGCCGACGGCGCCGTCGCCTGGGAGGCCCACAGCGACAGCCGCGGCCGCGCGGAGCTCTTCGCCAGCTTGTTCGAGCCGCAGACGGGACCCTTCACCGTCCGCGTGAAGGCCGACGGCGTCACCCGCGAAGTGGCCGACGTCTCGCCCGCTTGGATGACCCCGATCGCGGTCGAGATGCCCGCGCCCAGCGCCCCCCCGGCCTCCCTCGATCTGATGTTCATGATCGACACCACCGGCTCCATGGGTGACGAGATCGAGTACATCAAGTCCGAGCTCGGCGACGTGATCGCGCGCTCCCAGGCCGAGGCCACGCAGGACTTCGATCTCCGCGTGAGCATGAACTTCTACAAGGACATCGGGGACACCTACGTGGTCGACCCGCATCCCTTCACCACGCACGTCAGCGACGTCGTGACGCAGCTCGCTGCGGAGCACGCCAGCGGTGGCGGTGACTTCCCCGAGGCCGTGGACCAGGCCGTGGCCAGCGCCATCAACGATCACGCCTGGCGCGAGAACGCGACCGCGCGCCTGCTCTTCCTGGTGCTCGACGCGCCGCCTCACCACGACGCCGACGTGATGGCACGTCTGCAGGCCGCCAACCGCGCCGCCGCTGCCCTGGGCGTGAAGATCATCCCCGTGGTTGCGAGCGGCATCGACAAGGAGACCGAGTTCGCGATGCGCTTCCTCGCGCTGACGACCAACGGTACCTACACCTTCCTGACCAACAACAGCGGCATCGGTGGGGACCACCTCGCGCCGAGCATCGGCCGATACAAGGTCTGGTTCCTCAACGATCTCCTCGTGCACATCATCACGGAGGAGGTCGCGCCCACCGAGGGCTGAGGCGGGGTTCGCTCGCAGCGACGGACGCTTTCGGCGACGGCCGGCTCCTTGGGGGTCGGCCGTCATTCTTTGTGCCGGGCGTGCTTTGCGCTGCGGCTTCGAGTCCACACTGCGCGGCGAAATGCTTCATGTCCGCTTGTCGGGGGGACTGTTAGGGTCGCCGCCTGGAGGTCCCATGGCGGACAAGGAAAAGGTCGGAAAGATCGTGGCCGGTTGCGGCTGCGCCGTACTGGCAGTGTCCGCGGCGGGCGGCCTCATCTTCGCCGTGATCGCGGCCACCAGCCACGGTCGCATCTCGGGCGACGAAGCCCTGCCAGGTTACCTCACGAGCTGCTGCTGCTCCTTCTCGTCGCTGCTCGTCGTGGTCGTCGGCGTGGCCGTCTTCATCATGGGCAAGAAGGCTCGCGAAGCCAACGGCGGCTGAGCGGGCCTTCGGCCTCGACTCGTCGCCGCGCCACGTCTCCGCTGCACTCGGCGTTCATTGGCGCCTTCGTCTACGTACGACCTCGGGAGGGGCTCGCGTGCGCGCAGGGCCCGTGGCACGTCTCGCTCATGGTCCGATCCCCGAGCGCGCCGTGCGCAGTCGTCCGCAATACGAGGTGTGCCCCATGCAAGCGCTGACCTCTCGCTCCGCCGAGGCGCCCCTCGCGCTCATCACGTTGCCGTCGCCCAAGCTGCGTCGCGACGAGCTGCGCGTGAAGGTCCACGCGATCGGCGTGAACCCCGTCGACTGGAAGATGCGGGGCGCGGGCGCCTTCCTCGGCTTCATGCAGCGCCTGCTCGGGCCGTCGGGTCCGCTGGTCGTCGGCGTCGACTTCGCGGGCGAGGTCGTGGAGGTGGGCGCGCGCGTCGAGGGCCTCGAGCCGGGCGTGCGCGTGGTCGGCGGGACGGACTTCTCGCGCAAGCAGCGCGGCAGCTACGCCGACGAGGTGGTGGTGCGCGCCGATCAGTGCGCGCGGCTGCCCGACGCCGTCAGCTACGAGGCCGCGGCTTGCCTCCCGGTCGCCGCCGTCACCGCGTGGACGGCGCTGACGGACCACGCCGGGATCGGCGACGGTTCGCGCGTGCTGGTGCTCGGCGCGTCGGGCGGCGTGGGTCTGTTCGCGATCCAGCTCGCTCGCATGCTCGGCGCCCAGGTGGTCGGCGTGTGCTCGGCGCGCAACACCGTCTTGATCGAGAGTCTCGGTGCGGTCGCGCTCGACTACGGCGCGGGCGATCCCCTCGAAGCGGCGCGCGCCCATGGGCCCTTCGATCTCGTGCTGCATTTGGTCGGCACGGACACGTATCCGCTGAAGGCTTGCCGAGCCTTGCTCTCGCCGACCGGCATCGTGGACCTGGTGGCGATCCGATCCGCCGACTACCCGGCCGTGCTCTTCTCACGGCAGGTGCGAACGATCCTGGGCCGACCCACGCGCGCGCGCCTCGCGCCTCTGGTGGACGCGCTCGCCCGCGGCGAGCTCGAGCCCATGATCGAAGCGCGCTTTGCACTCGCGGACGGCGAGCAGGCGCACCAACGCTCACGCACCGGCAAGGTCGTGGGCAAGCTGCTCTTGATCCCGGGCGCGCCGCGCGAGGACGCATGAAG
>JAACVI010000259.1 GCA_009992505.1 Myxococcales bacterium | reverse complement strand
CGGCCGAAGCGCCTCTGACCTGTGAGGTCCGCCCCGACACGGCGCAGGAGACCGCGGGCGGAGACAACGGTAGCGCGGACGCACCGGCCGACGCCGCGGGCGCCAGCAACGGCACCGTCGACTCTGGCGACAGCGCGGGCACGGACAGCGCCGGCACGGACGGCGCCGGCACGGACGATGGCACTGCGGCAACGGGAAGCGGCGCTCCCTGGGACGGCGCCGGAACGGGAGGCCAATGATGCGCATCGCACTCTTCAGCGCGCTTCTGCTCGGTCTGGTCGGCTGTGGCAGCTCGCATCACGAGGCCACGGCCCAGGCGCAGTCCGAGAATCGTCGCTCGAGCAGCATGACGGGCTCGACTCACGCGGCCAACGACCAGGGCCGCTGCGACGCCAACCAGCCCGGGCGCGAGAGCAGCGAATACGACACCTCCGGCGACGACATCCCGGACGTGCGCAAGGTCTTCCTCTCCGTCGGTGAAGGCCGCGACGCGCACCTGATCCTGGTCTGCCGCGAAGCCGATCTGAACGGCGACGGAACCAAGGACGTCGTGCGTTACTACAACGACGAAGGCCGGCCCATGCGCGAGGAAGCCGATCGCAACTTCGACGGCACCATGGACGAGATCACCATCTTCGAGAACGGCCGCATCGTGCGCCAGGAGATGGACACCAACGGCAACGGCCGCGTCGACATGAAGGTCTTCTGGCAGGACAACCACCCCGAGCGCACCGAGCGCGACATGGCGGGGCGCAGCACGGCGACCCACTGGCAGCCCGATCGTTGGGAGTACTTCGAGAACGGTCGCATGGTGCGCATGGGCACCGACCTCGACGGCGACGGAAACGTCGACCGCTGGGATCGCGATCAAGAGTATCAGGACCAGCTCCAGGCGGAGCAGGACCGCGCGGAGGCGGCGGCGGAGGCCGATGCCGGAGTCGATGGCGGCGCCGGAGATGGCACGAGCGGCTGACACGTGGCCAAGGAACGTCTTCAGAAGGTCCTGGCGCGCGCTGGTGTGGCGTCGCGCAGAGGTGCGGAGCAGCTGATCGAGGCCGGGCGCGTGCGCGTCAACGGCCGCATCGTGCGTGAGCAGGGCCTCAGCGTGGACTTCCGCGACGTGGTCGAGCTCGACGGTCGACGCCTCGTGGCCGAGAAGCCCGTCTACTACCTGCTACACAAGCCGCGGAAGGTCGTCACCACCCTCGTCGATCCCGAGGGCCGCGAGACCGTCTCGGATCTGTTGAAGGGCGTCACCACCCGCGTCTTCCCCATCGGACGCCTCGACTACCACACCAGCGGTGTGCTGCTCCTGACCAACGACGGAGCGCTTGCGGACTCCCTGCTGCGACCGAAGTCCGCCGTGCCCAAGGTCTACGTGGCCAAGGTGCCCGGCGACGTGGGCGACGAAGCGCTCGCCGCGCTCACCGAAGGCGTCGTGCTCGACGATGGCACGAAGACCAAGCCCGCCGACGTCGTCATCATGCGTTACGACGCCGGCCACAGCTGGCTGCGCATCACCCTGACTCAGGGCCTGAACCGCCAGATCCACCGCATGTTCGAGGCCGTGGGCAAGGACATCCATCGCCTCGCGCGCATCTCCTTTGCGGACATCACGGCCGATGGCCTGAGGCCCGGCCAGTTCCGCCCGCTCAAGGCCAAAGAACTCGAGCGCCTGCAGAAGCGCTGGGGTTCGGCCGCTCCCCAGCCCTGGCCCGAAGCGCCCGACCCCGAAGCCGAAATGGGCGACGTCGAGCGTCCCCGGGGCCGCGCCGGTGCACGTCAGCCCCGTGGTGCGAAGATCGCCGCCGGCCCAGCGCGAGGCGCCCGCCCCGGCGTCGCCAGCGCGGCGCGCAGCCCGCGCGGTGGTGCCAAGGACGAAGCGGCTCCGAAGCGGCGCCGCAGCGCGGAGGCCGAAGCTGCGCCCAGGCGAAGTCGCGGCGCCAAGGACGAAGCGGAACCCAGGCGTAGCCGCGGCGCGAAGAGCGCAGCCGGCAGCGCGCGCGGAGGCGCCAAGGACGAAGCGGAACCCAGGCGTAGCCGCGGCGCGAAGAGCGACACGGCGTCGTCCACGAAGCGTGGCGGCAAGCCGGACACCGAGCCCAAGCGCTGGGCCGGCGCCAAGGCCGCCGCCGCCGCCAAGCGCGGTGCCAAGCCCGAGACGGACACCAGGCGCCGGGCCGACGGCGACACCCAGCCCACCCGAGGAGGAACCCGCACCGCCGCTGCCGCCGCCTTCACCCGGCGTCGTGCCGGCACCAAGGGCGACGACGAAGCCAAGACCACCGCCGGCCCCAAGCGCACCGGCGGCCCGAAGAGCCTCGCCGGCCCGAAGAGCCTCGCCGGCCCGAAGAGCCTCGCCGGCCCGAAGAGCCTCGCCGGCCCGAAGAGCCTCGCCGGCCCGAAGCGCACCGGCGCCAAGCGCGGCAGCGGAAAGTCGGACACCGGGACCAAACGCGCAGGCGCCAAGACCCGCCCCTCCGCACCGACCGCCAAACCCACGCGAACCCGCTCCACAGCGGGGAAAAGTGGCGCCAGCAAGAAACCGCGCGGCCGTAGTTGACACGCCCCAAACGACGGCTATAGTCCGCTCAACTTTGCCGCGGGGTGGAGCAGCATGGTAGCTCGTCGGGCTCATAACCCGAAGGTCGTCGGTTCAAATCCGGCCCCCGCAACCAGTCGAGAGCGCCGTAACTTCAATAGGTTACGGCGCTTTCACTTTCCGTCCTCACGAGCCACTCTGGGGCCTCGTTGCCGTGAGGTTGCCGTGAGCCGGCGCGGACGGTGCTAATCCCTGCACCAAACGGAGCTGTCCCGCCGCGTTCGAAGACGCGTCGATGTACAGGTCCGTGCTCTGGCGTGAGCGGTGACCCAGCTGGGCCTGGATGGCCTTCACCGAGTGACCGCGCGTGTTGGCCTGACACGCGACCGACCGACGTGCGATCGCGTGATGGCTCAAGAGGGATCCAGAAATCACCTGGACCGGATGTGGCGACTGGGGCTTGTTGACGTAGAGCCGCGCGAGGTCGGTGTGGCCGGAGGCGCAGCAGCTCGGGCGATCAAGGCGGCCATGGCACGGGTTGGCGTGGCGACGCTCGTGATGAAGAAGAGAATCCTGGATCAAATCGATCACTGAAAGCGCCGGGAGACCGGCGAGGTGTTGTGGAGGAAGGTTCCATACGATGAAAGGAGTAGCGACCCACATCGACTCCGAGTCATGCGCCGTCGCGGGCAACCGCGGGGGCGAAGCGTTGACAGGGGGACATGTAGGCTTGGTATTGAGCCGCGAAATGAATGCCCCGTCCCGAGAGGGGTGGGAAACTCCGGGGTGCCGACGCCGTAGTGATGGTCGGAAGGCAACATCGGTCGGGTCGATATCGCGAGACCCGGCCGGACCCCGCGCGGTCAGAGACCCAGTGCATGCATGGAAGCACCCCGCACGGGAGCCGGGAGATCCCACGTTCGCCTGCGGAAGAGAGGCCGCAGGCCGCGAAGGAAACCCTGAGGGGGCAATCCGGAGATGAACGGAGGTGGGAAGTCGGATCGTCTCGTAGTACCGCAGAAGCCATCGAACAACGCCGAGGGACCGGCCGCGGAGGTGGTGGAGGAAAGGGGACGAGCCAAGGGGAATCCGGTCGAGCAAAACGCGCCCCGGACACAGCGCCGGACCCGCGCGCCCAGTGCACCCGAACGGATACGTCAGGCCGCCAAGCGAGACAGGCGGCAGCAGTTCACGGCGCTCCTGCATCATGTCTACGACGTCGACCGCCTGCGGCAGGCGTACTTCGCTCTGAAGCGAGACGCGGCCGCCGGCATCGACGGGCAGACGTGGCACCAGTACGGCAAGGACTTGGAGGGTAACCTTCGTGACCTGGCCAGCCGGGTGAAGCGGGGAGCATACCGGGCGAAGCCGGTTCGTAGAGCGTACAATGGCGGAGATCTCAAGGAGCGCGCGCCCTGGCCGAAGTACATGAAGGCGTTTGAGCAGACGCTGAACGAGACGTCGCGTCCGTGGGCGCGCTGGTACGCGATCCCGGCGGACGACAAGCCCTGCATGCGCTTGCAAGTGGCGAAGATCGTGCGGCAGACCCTGGAAGGGTTGGAGCTGCGCTATCCCAAGCTGCCCGGCGAGGAGTTGGCGAAGCTCTCGGGGTATCGCGTGGCGCTCACGGGCGAAGCGGGTCCGAAGGCCGAAGACGACGAACCGGACCAGGGCGGCACGAAATCCAACCGCAAGTCCAAGCGCAAGCACTCCAAGAAGGAATGAGCGCCGCGCCCGTGCCTCGGGGTCGGCTCAGAAGTCGTCGAAGGTCTCGAACGTAGGCGCGGGGCGAGGTCGAGGTGCGCTTCGGCGCGCCGCGGGCGCTGGCACGGGCATGGACGCGTCCGGGTACTTCCCCGAGTCGACGCGGGCGTCGACGCTGGCGTCGGGTAGCGGCACGGGCTGGATCGGCAGGGGCGGCGCGATGAGCGGCGCGCTGCCGGAGGCGGCGTCTGCGCTGGAAGGCTCTGGCAAAGAGCCAAACGCGCTCGCGCTCGGCGAGCGGAGAAAGTACAGCAGCGAAAACGCGAGGGCAGCTCCAAGAGCCAGCGTCGCCAATGCGATGGGCAGACCGATGCGGCGCCCGGGAACGACGGTCCGGGACTCCCCCTCTGGGACGGGGGATGGCGCCTCCACGACCGCGATCGCTCCCGGCGATGCCGCCGCAGTGGGAGCCGCGGAGGTGCGCGGAGGGACGCGCGAGTCCACGCGGAGGGTGAGGCGTTCGAGACAGCGAAGCGGTTCGGTGGAGAGCTCGATGGTGCCGAAGGCCGTGGACATGGCGCCCGCGCCGAAGTTGACCGCGCGCGTGGCGAGCTGACCGCCGAGCAGCGCGAGCAAGAGCCCCGCTCGATCCGGCGGATCGATGCGATCCGCGTCCGGGCAAGCTTCGCGCAAGGAGTTGCGGAACTCGCGAGCCGTCGCCGGTCGGTCGTCTGGATTGCTGGCCAGCGCGGCCATGACGGCTCGATCGAGCTCGGGCGAGATCTCCGAGACGAGCTCGCTCGGTGCCCGCTTGGCACCGGCGCGCACCAGCGGGATGAGGTCGACCTCGCGCGCCGCGTGGAAGAGACGCGCTTGAGTCAGCAGCTCCCACAGCACGACGCCGAGGGCGTACACATCCGTGCGACGGTCGATGGCCGCGCCCATGAGCTGCTCTGGCGGCATGTAGGCGACCTTGCCCTTCACGTTCTGCGCTTGCGTCACGTGCAGGCGACCGCGCGCCTTGGCGATGCCGAAGTCGATGAGCTTCACCTCGCCGTGGGTGGTCAAGAGACCGTTCTGTGGGCTCACGTCGCGGTGGACGACGCCCATTCGCTTTCCGTCTTCACCGCGGAGCTCGTGAGCAGCGTGCAGCCCCGCCGCGAGGTCGATGGCCAGAGACACGGCGGTCGCAGGGCTCAGTCGGCGCGTGGAACCGGAAAGCGCGGTCAGCAGCTCGCCGAGGGAGGCACCGTGGAGGTACTCCATGACCATGTAGTAGGTGCCGTCGTGCTCGCCGAGGTTCTCGATGTGGACGACGTTGGGGTGATCGATGCGCGCGGCGAGGCGGGCCTCGTCGAGGAACATGTCGACGAAATTGCGATCCTTCGCGAAGCGCGGATGGATCACCTTGAGCGCCACGATGCGCTCGAAACCGCCTGGGCCATCGTGCCGCGCGAGGAAGAGATCGGCCATGCCGCCAGAGCGCAGGGGCGCGACGATCTCGTACCTGTCGACGCGGGTTCCGACCTCGAACATGACGCGAGCATAGCTGAATTTTTTCGGTCTCGCGGAGGCTCGATAGGGTATAAGATCTTTCGTGCGCGGAATCGTTATTTGGGGCCTGATTTGTGGCTTCTGGGGCCTGTGGGGCTGCGGTGGAGCGAGCGCGCACGTCGAGGCGGCGGTGTTGAGCCCTGGCGCTGCGGTCGCTCGGTTCGACCGCGGAATGGAAGCGCGCGGCTTCAGGCGGGTGGGTGCGGTGGCGCATGTACCCGCCATCGGATCGGGCCAGAGCGTGGCGCATGCCCTGCAAGCACCGGCTGCGAGCTGCTACGAGGCGCTGGCGCTCACGGTAGGCGAAGATCGGGTCTCGATCGCGGCGCTCGATGGCGACGATTCCGTTGTGGGCACGGGCTCCGTGGGGGCAAGCCCCAGCGCCTTCTTCTGTACGTCGGGGAGCGGCGCCTATCGGTTCGTGGTCGCGAGTGAGGGCGGCGCCGCCGAGTACTACCTGGTCGTCTACGCCAGCGGACCCGACGCGGAAGAGAGCGTGCAGGAAGTCATCGCAGCGTCGGAGGAGGCGCCTGCGGCGGCCGCGGTGGACGTTCCCCAACACATCGCGGCCGACGCTGTGGCCGGACGAGCGGGCACCGAGCGCTGTCGAGAGCGCGACCCCACGGTGATTGATCCGTGGTGTCCGCAAGGCAGGGGCGAAGCGCGGGGCACGGACGAGACGGAAGCGACGCAGCCCGGCGACGAGGCCGCGGACGACGCGGCGACCGTGGCCGTGACGGAGACGGAGACCCCCGAGCAGCGAACGGAGCGTGCGCGCGCGCTCTTCGAGCAGGGCCTGGACTGGGTCCGCCGGGGAAACCCCGCGCTGGGCGTCGTCTACTTGAGCCAGGCGTTCGACCTGGCCCATCGCGCAGGCGTATTGATCAACCTGGCAGCGGCGGAGGCGAGGCTGGGACACCACGTGAAGGCCGCGCAGGCCTACGCGCAATACCTGACCATGGACGACGAAGGCATCACGCCCCGCACGCGGCAAGCCGCACGACGAGGTCTGCGCGCGCTGCGTCGGCACGTGTCGTTCATTCACTTCCGGCTGCCCGGGACGACAGGCTTCGCCCGACTCGACGGGGAGCCGCTCGAGATGTGGTCCAACGACATCGACTACCCCGTCGCGGCCGGCGTTCACGACCTGACCTACGCCGTCGATGGACGGCTGCGAGCCACCGGCCACGTCGTGGTGCGCCTCGGCCAGCACGCGGACCTCGAGCTCGAGGTCGTCCAGGACTAGTCGCAAGGCTCCAGGTCCCCCCGAAGACCGCCTCCACGCCGAGCTCCTTGTCACGTCACAAGCGGGGGTCACCCTCAGTGAATTCAGGTCGTTGGATACCCCTACCTTCCTACCGCTGACAAACGGTGGCGTCGAAGACGGGCGAGCGCTGGCCCGATTTCCTGGAGCGGGGTGAGCAAGCAGGAGGGCTCCCGTCCTTTGTGACGAAGGAGTTTCGCGCCTAGCTCGAGCACGGCTTCGTGCAGCCCGTCCGCAACGGCTGCCGCGAGGAGCGATTGGTGGCGTTCTCATGCAAGAAGCGTGGGCCAACGTGCGTGGGCCGGCGCGTGTCCGGTCGGGCCGCGCAGCTCGTGCACGGGGTATTCGCGCAGGAGGTGCCCACCGCCCCAAGGACGCGGTCGAGCAGGATTTTCAGACCGTCAAGAGCGACCTGGAGTTGCACCCGTCTTTCATCACACCGACCCGAAGGTCCGCGCTCATGTGTCACTGTGCATGCTCGCGCTGCTGCTCGAAGGCTCGATGGAGCGACAGCTTGCCAAGGCGGGCAGCGTTGATGACGGCGGCGACGCATTGTCGCTCGTGGACAAAGCGCTCGAAGGCTTCCCAATCGCCGTTGACGACGATGCATCGGAGCTGAGCGACGGCCTGGACGCGCTCCTTGATCCAGC
>JAACVI010000120.1 GCA_009992505.1 Myxococcales bacterium | reverse complement strand
TTCGGTCGCTGCGCCTCTTCGGTCGCTGCGCCTCTTCGGTCGCTGCGCCTCTTCGGTCGCTGCGCCTCTTCGGTCGCTGCGCCTCTTCGGTCGCTGTGCGCGCTCTCAGATCGCGCTGAGGGGGCCCGTCAGGCAGCGCTCGAGCTGACCGTCGACCTCGAGCAGAAGCGCTCCGTCGGGCGCCAGGCCATGGAGTCGACCCGTCCGCTCGCCGCAACGCACACGCTCTTCGCGCAGCGCCAGCCGAGGTCTCAGCGCTTCGAGCAAGAGGTCGAGCTCTCCCGCCTCCAATGCGTGAACGCGCGCCTCGCAGCTCGCGAGAATCTCCGCCAGCAGCAGGGCGCGATCGTGGATCGAGCCGCTGACCAGCGCGAGGGAGGTGGCGGTGTCTTCCAACTCCTGGCGGAAGCGTGTGCGGTTCACGTTCACGCCCACGCCCACCACGATGGCGTCGTCCTGCGGCCCTCCGAGGGTGGCCTCGACCAGCACGCCGGCGCACTTGCGCCGCTCGAGCCAGACGTCGTTTGGCCACTTCACCTGCGCCTCGATGCCCGCCGCGGCCTCCACGGCCAGCGCGACACCGAGGCCGATGGCCAGCGTCAGCGGAGGGCGCGCGCGTGGTGCGAGGGCAGGCCGCAGCACCAGCGAGAAATACAGATCCTCGCCCGGCGGCGACGACCAGCTTCGTCCGCGTGAGCCGCGCCCCTGCTCCTGCGCTTCGGCCACGACGAGGTGACCGTCGGGCGCGCCCTGCTCGGCCGCGCGTCGCGCCTCATCCATGCTCGAGGGGGTCGAGGTGAAGAGCTCGAGGCTGCGTCCATAGCGCTTCGTCCGGAGCGCGCGCTCGAGAGCGTCGCGCGAGAGCGGGCTCGTGGCGCCGGACGTCACGCTTCAGTCTTCCCAGTCGAGGCCCAGGTCGACGGCGCGCGCCGAGTGGGTGAGGGCGCCCACGCTGATCACGTCGACGCCCGCTCCGGCCAACGCCGCCACTCGGGCGAGGTCGATGCCGCCGGAAGCTTCGAGCAGCGCACGCCCTGCGCACTCGACCACCGCCTTGGCCACGGCCTCGTTCGAGAAGTTGTCGAGCAGGATGATGTCGGCCCCCGCGGCGAGGGCGCGCGTCAGCTGCTCCGGCGTGTCGACCTCGCACTCGATGCGGCTGGTGTGCGGCGCCTGCGTTCGGGCTCGCTCGATCGCGCGTTCGAGGCCGCCGCAGGCCGCGATGTGGTTGTCCTTGATCATGACGGCGCTGGAGAGATCGTCGCGGTGATTGTGACCGCCGCCGCAGCGCACGGCGTAGCGCTCGAGCGCGCGCAGGCCGGGCGTGGTCTTGCGCGTGTCCGCGATGCGCGTGCGAGAGCCCGCAGGCAGAGCGTCCACGTGCGCACGCGTCAGCGTCGCGACGCCGCTCATGCGCTGCAGGAAGTTGAGCGCGACCCGTTCGCCGGCGAGCAGCGAGCGCGAGGAGCCGCGCAGGCGTGCGACTTCGGCGCCGGGCTCGAGGCGTGAACCCTCGGCGGCGAGCAGCTCGATCTCGACCCCTTCGTCCAGCTGTCGAAAGACCTCGCACACCACCGGCATGCCCGAGAGCACGCAGGCCTCACGCGCGCGCACGCTCGCCCCGCCTCGTGCGTCGGCGGGCACCGTGGCCCAGGACGTGATGTCGCCGCGGCCGAGGTCTTCTTCGAGCGCCCCGCTCACCGTACGCCGGAGCGTGACGATGGGCGGCGGCGCCAGCTCGCGTGCAGGGTCTAGCGCCACTTCGATAGCTCCCATCCGCGCGCGCGCGCGTGCCAACGCAGCCGAGGATCCGGGTTGACGACGCGGGGCTCCGCGACGCGTTCGAGCATGGGAAGATCACTCACGCTGTCGGTGTAGAACGCGCTCCGCTCGAGGTCCACCCCGGCGCTCGCGGCCCACTCCGTCGCCAGGCGAACCTTCTCGCTGCCGTAGCAGAGCGCGTCTGTGTCCCCCGTGAAGCAGCCGTCCGCCACGGAGAGGCGACTGCTGATCACGTGCTCGATGTTCAGCTCGGCGGCCAGCGGGTCTGCCACGTAGGGCGTCGACGCGGTCAGGATCACGAGCTGCTCACCGCGCTCACGCCGCAGCTCCACCTCGCGTCGCGCATCGTCCATCACGTCGGGCAGCACACGCTCGCGGAAGAACTCGTTCATCTCCTCGCGGAACACGACCTCCTCCACACCACGGAACTGGGCCAGCGCGCGCGCGCCGATCTCGGCCGGGTCGACCGTGCCCAGCTTGTACTGGGTGATCCAGAGTCCGAAGCGCAGCATGTCCACGAGCTCGGTCTCGCCGCGGTCACGGCGCCAGCTCAAGTAGAGCCGCGCGGTGTTGCTGCGCACGAGCGTGCCGTCCATGTCGAAGAAGGCCACGGCGCTCACAGCCAACCCCGTACCAGGAATTCCGACAGCACGTTGCTCAACGCGTGCAGCGCGAGTCCGGCGCCGATGCCACCTCGTCGGGCGCGCGCCCAACCGAAGAGCAGACCGGGGAAGAAGACCGCCAGGCGCGCGGGGTTGCCCTCCACCAAGAAGTGGATCAGCGCGAAGAGCGCGGCCGAGGCGATGACCGCGCCCGGGCTCACGTCGGCGCCCAGGATGCGCCGCCGACCCGGGAAGACATCGTGCAGGCGCGTCTGCAGGTAGCCGCGGAAGAAGGCCTCCTCGGGCAGCGCGACCACAACGAATTGGGCGAGCGCGAAGGAGCCGAGATCGGGCGGCGGGTTCCAATGAAAGGCGTGCGCGGGCGAGTGCCAGAGGAAGAAGCCGACCACGAAGGGCGGGAAGATCAACGCCGCCACCGCGAGCGCGAAGCCGAACTCCTTCGCCGCCGAGGGCAGCGCGTGGACGATGGCGCGCCCGAGATCGAAGAGCCCCAAGGGACCCGGGGAGCGATCGTAGGGCTCCGGGGGTTCGAGCAGGCCCGCGAGGGAGAGCCCGAAATGCTCGACTCCGCCCGTCTGCCGTTGCGCCAGCTTCAGCGCGGTGGTCAGGAAGAGCCCGCCCACCGCCAGGTGGACGTAGTCGCCGAAGGGCTCCTGATGACGCAGGCGCGTGAGCAGCCAGGTGACGACACAGACGAAGACATAGGCGACGGCGATCTCGCGCGACGCGCCGCGCCGGCCACCTGGGGTGGGGCGTCCCTCACGCTGCGCGTCGCTCGCGTCTGCCATGCCGGCAGTGCTCTAGCTTCGCGCGGCGCCGCTGCCAAGTGCGCGTCAGCGCGAGCGCGTGGCCGGAGCGCGCCCTGGCAGACCCAGCGTTGCTGGGCATTTGTCTCACTGCCCTTGACCCTTTGGGGGCCGCTCCTGACACTGCTCCGCGTGATCCCCGAGGAGACCGTCAACGAGATTCGAGAGCGCGTGGACCTCGTCTCCCTCGTGGGCGAGTACGTGAAGCTCAAGAAGCGTGGCGGCAATCACATCGGCCTCTGCCCGTTCCACAACGAGAAGAGCCCGTCGTTCAACGTGCACGCGGAGCGCGGCTTCTTCCACTGCTTCGGCTGCAAGGCCTCGGGCGACGCCTTCGCCTTCCTCATGCGCATCGACGGCATCGCCTTCCCCGACGCCGTTCGCATCCTCGCCGAACGCGCTGGCGTGGAGCTGCCCGTCACGGACGCGCGCGAAGACGCGGAGCAGCACCGTCGCAAGGAACGCCGCGAGAGCCTGGTCGCCCTGATGGAGGCCGCGACGGGGTTCTACGCCAGGCAGCTCGAGCAGCATCCCCTCGCGGGCATCGCGCGCGAAGAGCTCGCGTCGCGCGAGATCAGCGCGGAGACCGCCAGCGCGTTCCAGCTCGGCTACGCGCCGCACGGCTGGGACGCCCTCACTCGCTTCCTCGCCGAGCGTGGATTCTCGCCCGAGGAGGGTGAGGCCGTCGGCTTGCTCGCGCCGCGTCGTGGCGGGGATGGCCACTACGATCGCTTTCGCCATCGCCTGCTCTTCCCCATCGTCGATCTCCACGGCCGGGTCGTCGCCTTCAGCGGTCGTCGCCTGGCCGCGCCTCCGGGCGAGGACGAGGATCGGGAACCCGGGGCCAAGTACGTCAACAGCCCCGAGGGGCCCCTCTATCACAAGGGCGACGTGCTCTACGGGCTGCACCGCGCTCGCGTCGCCATGCGCCGAGAAGGTCGCGCGCTGGTCTGCGAGGGCAACTTCGATCTGGTGGCGCTCCATCAGGCGGGCTTCACCACGGCCGTCGCGCCCATGGGCACGGCCTTCACGGAAGCACAGGCGCGCCTCTTGAAGCGCTTCACGCAGCGCGTCGACCTGCTCTTCGACGGGGACGCGGCGGGCGACAAGGCCGTCGCGGCGGCCCACCCGCTCCTGGCCGGCGTCGGCCTCGCGGCGCACGTGATCACGCTGCCGCGAGGCGCGGACCCGGACACCTTCCTGCGCGAGCATGGGGCCGAGGAATTGCGGCGACGACTCGAGACGGCGCCTCCCATCGTGCAGCATCTGATCGATCGAGCGGCCGCTTCGGCGGCAGGCGATCCGCACGCCCAGGCCGAAGCGATCGCCTCCCTCGGGCCCGTCCTTGCCGTGCTCGGCAGTCCACTCGAGGCCCGGCTGCACATCGAACGCATCGCGCGCAAGTTCGGTGTCCGCGACGTGAACGCCGTGCGCGCCCAGCTGCGTCGCGGCCTCCAAGGTGCGAAGAGTCCCGGCCGATCCCCGGCCCCGGAGCAGCCCCCCGCGGCGGAGGTCGCCCGGCCCCAGAGGCCGTTCCGCGCGCCGATCCTGGAGCGGCAACTGATGGGCGCGCTGCTCGATGCGCCCGAGCTGGTGACGGGGCCCGACGCGCTCCGCCTCACTGAACTTTTGACTAGCGACGAACTTCAGTCCATCTTTCAGAGCATCGCGCGCATGATGGAGCAACGCGGACAGATCGATTTCGCCGCGTTGCGCGCGGACTTCGCGGACCGCTCCGTCGCGCCCTGGCTGGAGCAACGCCTCGCGGTGCCGGAATACGACGCGGCGGGTGCCGAGCAGGCGCTTCGAGACGGAGTTCCGTTGCTCGCGCGTCGCTGGGTGGAGAGTCGACTCTCACGCCTCGGGGCGCAGATCCTCGAGGCCAAGCGGGCAGGGGACGAAGACCTCGCACGGCAGTTGATGCAAGACAGAGTGGCGCTCTACCGGCAGAGTAGGGCACCGGTGGAGGGGGTTCGGGATTCTAGGGCGAAGGGTGGAAACGATTGATGGGCGACCATGACTGACGACCGCAAGCCGAACGCTGACGCGACGAAGGACGGGAGCTTCTCCCAGGCCGAACAGCGCCGACGCACGCGCGACCGACGCGAGGTGCGTGGCCTGCTCGAGCGGGGCCGGCTCAAGGGCTTCTTGACCTACGACGAGGTCAACGCGTCCTTGCCACCCGAGGCTGTCTCCGCGGACGAGATCGACACCCTGATGGTGGTCCTCTCCGAGGAGGACATCGACGTCGTCGACGCCGAGAACCAGGCCAGGCGGCGAAATACGCCGCGCGGTCGGTCCAGCGCGCCGCCGCCTGCCGAGCCCGTGGTCGCCAAATCCGTCGACCCCGTGCGCATGTATCTGCGCAAGATGGGCAGCGTCTCGCTGCTCACCCGTGAGGGCGAAGTGGAGATCGCCCAGCGCATCGAGCGTGGCGAGGCCGCCATCTTCGACATCCTGGTGGCGTCGCGCGTGGGCATCGCCGAGCTCCTGCGCATCGGCGACGAAGTGAAGAGCGGCACCCTGCGGGTCAAGGACGTGATCCGCGGCGTGGGTCCTGGCGAGGACGAGATCGACGCCGACGAGGCCATGGCGCGCCTGATGCGCGCGATGGAGAAGGTGAAGCGATCCGCTTCGGCGACCAGCAAGCAGGAGGAGCAGCTCGCCTCGGGTGCGCGTCTGCGCGAGACCGTGCGCGCCGGTTACGAGCTGCAGGTGGCCAAGGCGCGGGTCGAGCGCGGTGCGGCGCTGCGAGAGATGGGTCTGCTGCGCAAGCAGATCGATCGCGTCATCGCCCGCATCAAGGGCCACGTTCGCCGTGTCGAGCGCGCCGAGCGCAGCGCCGTGGAGGCCTCGGAGCGGGCCGGTGGCCTGGGCGTCAAGGAGGTCTCCAAGGCCATCCGCGCCATGGAGGAGGCCGCCAACGCCGGGCGGCGCTTCCGTGGCCACCAGGGCGCCACCCTCGAGCGCCTGCGCGCCGCGGAAGAGACCTTCAAGTCATCCCAGAAGGTGAGCCGACAGGTGGAGGAGAAGCTGGGCGTCGGTCTGCCGCAGCTTCGCGAGACCTACCGCGCGTTGAGTGAAGGCGAGCGCCGCGCGGATCAGGCCAAGGCCGAGCTGGTGGAGGCCAACCTGCGCCTCGTGGTGTCGATCGCCAAGAAGTACACGAATCGCGGCCTTCAATTCCTCGACCTGATCCAGGAGGGCAACATCGGCCTGATGAAGGCCGTGGAGAAGTTCGAGTATCGCCGAGGCTACAAGTTCTCGACCTACGCCACCTGGTGGATCCGCCAAGCGATCACGCGCGCGATCGCGGATCAGGCGCGCACGATCCGCATCCCGGTCCACATGATCGAGACCATCAACAAGCTGATCCGCACCTCGCGCTACCTGGTTCAGGAGCTGGGCCGAGAGCCCAACCCCGAGGAGATCGCGGAGCGCATGGAGATGCCCCTCGATCGCGTGCGCAAGGTGCTCAAGATCGCCAAGGAGCCCATCAGCCTCGAGACGCCCATCGGCGAAGAGGAGGACAGCCACCTCGGCGACTTCATCGAGGACAAGAACGCGGTCTCGCCCGCGGACGCCGTGCTGAACTTCAACCTCGAGGAGCAGACGCGTCGCGTGCTCAAGACGCTGACGCCGCGCGAGGAGAAGGTCCTGCGCATGCGCTTCGGCATCGGCGAGAAGAGCGACCACACCCTCGAAGAGGTCGGTCGCGATTTCGAGGTCACGCGCGAGCGTATCCGCCAGATCGAAGCGAAGGCGTTGCGCAAGCTGCGCCATCCCAGCCGTGCTAAGCAGCTGCGGAGCTTCATGGAGACCTGACTCCATCGAATCCTCCAGGGCCCATAGCTCAATTGGTCAGAGTCCCCGGCTCATAACCGGGTCGTTCCTGGTTCGAGTCCAGGTGGGCCTACCCCCGCGGTGTTCGAAGATGCGTGCGCTCGCTTGCGCCGAAGATCGTGTGATTGCCCACCGTTGGCTTGCGTCTCCCGCAGCGGCGCGCTAAACGCGGGCCAACCGGTGGCGACGCTGCCTTAGGAGGCTTGACCTTGCGTGATGAGTTGGTGGCCCTTGCGAAGCTCGCGGAGATGGACCTCGCGGCATGGGAGTTCGACTCCGAGCTGAAGGAACTCCCGGAACGTATCGATGGCATGCGTGGTGACGCGCAAGTCCTCGAGAATTTGCTCGCTGGCGAACGTCAGCAACTCGAGGCAGCGGTCGCGCTGCGCGCGGAAAGGGCGGACGAGCTCTCTCTGCGCATGACCGCGCTCGCCAAGGCGAAGGCCAAGGGCGCGCAGTCGCGGAACCTCAAGCAGGTGGACGCGGCGGAGCGCGAGGTCGAGGCGACTCGTCGCACGATCAAGGAGCGCGAGGACGAGGTCGCCAGTCTCGAGCTCGCGATCGAGAGCAAGACGGCGTCCCTGGCGGAGCGAGAGCGACAGCTGGGCGAGGCCATGAAGATGCTGGCCACCGAGCAGGCCGCCGCCGAGCTGCGTCTGGCCGAGCTGCGCAGGCGTCGAGAGGTCGTGCTTGCGGGGCGTGAAGAGGTCGCGGCGCGCGTCAGCTCCCGCACCATGAAGCGCTACGAGCGTCAGCGCTCGACCAAGGGCAAGGGCGTGGTCGTGATCGACGACGGCACCTGCTCCAATTGCCGCATGCACTTGCCCGCACAGCTGTACATCGAGGTGCAGAAGGGCGAGGAGTCCATCGACTGCCCGCAGTGCCGCATCCTGCTCCTGCACCGCGCCGTCGTCGAAGTCTGAGCCACGAGTCGACCACTCCTCGTCGCGGCTCGATGGTGGATACGCTTGCTCGTAGGGTGTCGCCATCGACCACGAGGGAGCCCTCGCGGCGATGAGTGGACGCTCGTTGGCAGGGGCGCGACGTTCGCGCCAGAACGGGTCGCCCGTCGCGCTAGACGCGCGTCAGCCAGCTCTCTTCGGGGACATGGTCGCCGCGCACGGCGCCGAAGTAGCGCTCCTGTAGCTGGGCGCTGATGGGTCCGCGCTTGCCGGAGCCGACCGGGCGGTCGTCCACTTCACGCACAGGCGTGACCTCGGCGGCGGTGCCGACCATGAAGATCTCGTCGGCGATGTACAGCTCGTCGCGCGCGATCGTGCGCTCGTCGACGGGCACGCCCATGTCGCGCAGCAGGCGCAGCGTCGTGTCTCGCGTGATGCCGCCCAGGATCGAGGATCCCATCGGCGCCGTCGCGACGCGCCCGTCGCGCACCACGAAGATGTTCTCGCCCGAGGCCTCGCACACGTATCCCTGCGAATCGAGCAGGATGGCTTCGTCGTAGCCAGCCGCGAGCACCTCGCGCTTGGCGAGGATGGAGTTGACGTAGTGGCCGACGATCTTGCCCTTGGCCATCAAGGAGTTCACTCCGGCGCGTGCGTAGGAGCTGACCTTGGCGCGGATGCCGTGCTCGAGGCCTTCGTCGCCGAGGTAGGCGCCCCACTTCCAGGCCACGATGGCCACGCGCGTCGGGTTGTTGCGCGCGCCGAGGCCCATGGCGCCCGAGCCGACGAAGGCCAGCGGCCTGAGATAGCACTCGCCGAGCTTGTTCGCGCGCACGGTCTCGAGGCAGCCCGCGACGATCTGCTCCTGCGTGAAGGGCATGGGCAGTGTGCAGATGCGCGCCGAGTCGAAGAAGCGACGGACGTGCTCGTCGAGGCGGAAGACCGCGCTCCCGCCGTCCGAGAGCTGGTAGCAGCGGATGCCTTCGAAGACACCGAGGCCGTAGTGCAGCGTATGCGTCAGCACGTGCACCTGCGCGGCGTCCCAGGGAACCAGCTCACCGTCGAACCAGATCTTCTCTACCTTGTCGACCATGCCGCCTCCGATGGGGGTTGAGCTGCATGCTTCTAGCCCTTGAAGGGACCAGGTCGCAAGCTCTGGCCGCCCTCGCAGCGCGTGCTTCGCTGCGGATCCTAAGCCTCCGGGCGCTTCAGCTCGACTCGAGAAGTCGCAGCCCCTCCACCGCCGCGGCTTCGTTCGGATTGGCCGCGAGCGCCCTTTCGTACGCCACGCGTGCGCCCGCGGCATCTCCCGCAGCCTGACGCAGCGCCCCCAGTGCAAGGTGAGGGCCCGCGAGATGAGGTGCGAGATCGCAACCGCGCTCGAGCAATTCATGCGCCCTCGGCGTCTGAGGATCCTCACGCCAGAGCGCTTCGCCGAGCGCCGCGAGGAACTCCCCTTCGTGCGGACAGAGACGCTCGGCCGTGCTGAAGTGCTCGATCGCTTCCGCGAGCCGTTCCTGCTTCAGCGCGCGCTTGCCGCGACGAAAGGCGCGCTCGGCTTGCAGCATGCGTTCGACCTCGAGATCGAGCTCCCGAGGATCCTTGCCCGGCTTCTCGGGCGCACCCGAGGGTCGCGCGGGCGCCTCCGCCGCCTCGGCCTCGGTCTCGTCTTCTGCCTCGGTCTCGTCTTCTGCCTCGGCGGGAGCAGCGGCGCTCAGGACCGCCTCGGGCCGTGTCTTGACGCCCGCTGGCGCGGTGAGCGCTTGGTCTTCCGAGAGCTCGATGGCGCGCGTCGGGATGGCGTCCCGATCGGAGGCCGCGCGCGCTCGTGCCTCGCCGTCCGCCTCATCGCGAGCGTCCCTCGGCTCGGACTCGGGCCGGTAGGCTTCGAGGGGCAGGGGAAGATCGAGGTCGCCCGCCGTCGTGACGTCGTCGAAGGAGGGCTCCGGCAGCGTGAGGTCGTCCCAGCTGGGACCGGCGCTGGGGTTCCGTCGCGCGCTCGCGAGCACTTCGCCCAGGAAGGTCGGGATGCCTTCGGCCAAAGTCGGCGCGGCCAAGGACTCTGGCGTGAGCACGGCCGGGGCGGGCGGGTTGTTCCGAAGCGGGTTGGTGTCGAGCTCGGCGGCCGCGTCACGGGCCAAGGGGACTCCGGCGACCGTGGGACGATCCGTCGGGCGCTTGGCGGGCTCTTCCTTCGGGCTGTCTTCTTCCTCTCGAGACGGCGCGTCGAGCAGCCGTCGGCGGGCGCGGGCGATGCCGGCCAGCACCCCGTAGGCGCGAGTGCGCACTTCGCGCGACGCGGCGCCCGTCTCGGCCAGAGGTCGCAGGCGCGCGTCGAGATTCTCGGCCGCTTCCTCGATCGTGCGCGCGTCGTCGTCCTCCATCACACCCAGGGCTTCGGCCCAGCGCTCGGCGTCGAGCAATGCGGCGAGGCGGTCGAGTTCGGCGAGGCCCTCGGCGGCGCCCGCGACCGCACCCGCGGAGGGTCCCATGCCGCTCGCCTCGTCCACGGTCTGCGGGGTGTCGCGGAAGGCCACGGCGCCCACGCACTCCAGAGCGAACAGGAGCTGCGCCATGTAGGCGCGACGGCTCGGCCCCGTGGCCAAGAGTGCGCTCACGCGCGTCTGACCGTCGAGCTGCGCCAGCATGCGCTGCGCGAAGTCGGGCAAGGGTCGATTCAAGAACGCGCGCAGCCGCCGCGCGTCGGGCACCACGTGGCGCTTCGCGTGGGGTGCGAGGTACGCCAGGGCCAGGGGAGGGGAGAGTCGTCCCACGACGCCCTCGAAGATCAGCTCTACCAGGGAGAGTTCGAGTGCCACCGACTCGGGTGGGGTCACGGGCTCGTCGATGAAGTGGAAGCTGCCCTCGGACCACTGGAAGATGTCGAAGATGCGCTCGCGCTGCTGCAGCTCGAGGGCTTCCCGCAGGGCGTGTGGCCCGAGCGCGCTCATGGCGATCAGGATGCCTCCGAGTCTGCCCTCGCGCGCGCGCACACGACCGAGGGCACGGTCCAGCGTCGCGGCCGGCACGTGCCCCGCGCTCACCAGCATCGCGCCCAGGGTCTCGTCGAGACGATTCGACTCGACGTGCGTGGGCACGCCCGCACGGAAGTAGACGCGCTTCTGTACGGCGCCGCCCGCCGTCGTCACGGCCGCGAGGTCGGGCGCCGAGAGGTGGAGCACGCCGCTCGCTCGCTGTTCGGCCAGACGCGTCAGCAAGCGCGCGAAGGGCGTCTCGCTCAGCGCACCGGAGACGCGCGGCGCCACGGCGGGCTCCGCACGCGACGCTTGGCCTGAAGGGGAGGTCGGCGCTTGCTCGGGCCTCGGTGCGAGCCCTGCTACGGACACGCCGCGCGCGGGCGTCGGTACCGAGTCGGAGCTGCCGGGCTGCGTCAAGAGCTCGTCTTCGAAGCCGCTGCTCGGGCGATCGCCACCTGGCAGCGGCCAGCCGAGGCTCAGGGGCAAGGTCGCTCCCAGCTCCGCCTGACGCTCGCTCGGCGCGGGCTTCGCGCGCAGGCCTGCCAGCACGCCACGCAACGGACCCAGGCGCGGATTCGCACCGGGCAGAGTCGCCGTGGCGGAGAGTTCACGCGCGACCGCGGCCAGTCGACCGGCGGTGCTGGTGGTCCCGGTCAGGATTACGACCAGGCTGTCACCCCCCGGCGCCCAGCGCATCGACTCCACCGTCGCCGCGCCGTCGCGACCGGGCAGCTCGACGTCCACGACCAACACCTCGGCCGGCTCCTGCACGAAGCGATCGATCGCGCGCTCTCCGTCCCGCACGTGCACCACGGTGAAGCCCGCGCGCTCGCACTCGTCTTCGATGCGCCCACCGACGCTCGGGTCGGGGTGTACGACGAGCGCCCGGCGGATCATCGGGCGGCGCCCGCCCACGGTGCGCGTGTGCCCACGGCGGCCAGCCTCGACTCGAAGAGCACGCGCGTGAACGAGGCGTGCATCTTCCAGGTCTCGGCCAGGACCTCTTCGGGCTCGACGCCGTCGCGCGCGCGGAGATCGAGGCGTCGCGCCACGCGCAGGCCGACGTGGCCCAAGGGGTTCAGGTTTTCGGGCAATCGCTCGTCCAGCAGTCGAATCGCCTCTTGCACGTCGTCGAAGAACTCCATCGCCGTCCTCAATCCGTTCACTTCCGTCCTACCGAGGACCCCCGCCTTTCGCAACGCCGAGAGCATCTCCGAGCGACTGATGGGCAGAAGCCCCTTCGGTGCGGGTGCTTCGCCCAGCCCCATGTACAGCGCTTGGAGCAGCAGCTCCGCGTCCAGCCGCGCGCCGTAGCCGAACTTCGGGTTCCAGCTCTGCTCCTGCTCGCGACCCAGCTCCAGCTCGAGGCGAGCCCGCAGCAAGGCCAGCTCGTGGGCGTCGGGCGAACCCTGCGCCACCGCCATCTGCGCCAGGCGTCGCGCCAGAGGGCGCATCAAACGCGGTTCGCCCGCCACGGGTCGCGCGCGCAGCAGCGCCTGTCGCTCCCAGCTGCGCGCCTGCGTCGCGTGGTAGTGCTCGAAGGCGGAGAGGGAGACGACCAAGGTCCCGCGCGAGCCGTCGGGGCGCAGACGCGAGTCGGTGGTCCAGCCGCGACCCTCCGCGTCGGGGATCGACAACAGGGCCAGGCAGCGTCGCGCGACGCGCGTGAAGACCTCGCCGTGGTCACGGCCCGTCTCGGGGCAGACCCCGTCGGCGCCGTAGAGGAAGATCAGATCGAGGTCGCTGCCAAAGGCCATCTCGCCAGCGCCCAGACGTCCGAGGGCGACCGCGAGCAATCCTGCGTAGCGCTCCTCCATGCGTGGGCCGACCGTGGGATCCATGGGGCGGCCGAAGCGCGCGTAGGCTTCCGCGGCGGCGTAGTCGAAGGCCGCGCGGATCTGGGCGTCCGCCAGCGCCCCGAGCAGCTCGTGCCGCTCTTCGCGTGAGAGCTCCCCCGCGGCGTCCGAGAGGCCGATGCGCAAGGAGGTCTCGCGCGCGAGTCTGCGCAACGCGGGCACGAAGTCGTGCTCGGCGTCCTGATTCGCCGTCCAGGAGAGGGCGTGATGCACCTGGGCGATCTCCGCGGCGTCGGGCGCGCCATCGCTCGCGAGCAGAAGATCCAAGGCCTCGGGGTGGCCGACCAACGCCGCCGAGAGTGTGGCGCTGGTGCCGAAGAGCCCCACCAGGCGCCGCGTTTGGCGAGGCTCACGGGAGAGCAGCCGCACGTGACCGATGTCGCCCGCGCGTTGAAAGAAGTCGGCCAGGTGACGCAGCGCGAGCACCGGGTCCGGCGCGCGCGCCACCTCGGAGAGGAGCATGCCGCCGAGCTCGGGGGCCTCACGCCGTCCCGCCGGGCCGAGGGGGGCATCGGCTCGCATGCCCAGGCGGCGCAGGTGCACGGTCGCCTCCGTGCCGTCCTCCACCCCGAACAAGCGCCTGACGCGTGGTGCGACCAGCTCCTCACTCTCGCCTTCCGCGATCGCGTCGGCCAGCTCGTCGAAGGCCGATCGGCTCGCGTCCGCGGGAGCGCCACAGACCTCGGCGAAGAGCTGGGACACGCGGGCGCAGGTCTCGTCCAGGCAGACCCTCAGGGTCCGAGCGTCTGGCTGCCCCAAGGAGTGCGCCAGCGCCTCGAGCTCGGCCGCCTGCTTGGGCAAGGCGTGGGTGGCGTAGCCGGCGCGCACCTGGATGCGATGCTCGAGCGCGCGCAAGAACACCCAGTCGGCCTCCAGGGTCTCGGCGGCCCCACCTGGCAAGAGCCCGGTGGCGGCCAGGCGTCGAATCGCCAGCGCCGTGCCAGGGACGCGCAGCTCGGCGTGTTGTCCGCCCCAGATCAGCTGCAAGGTCTGCACGACCCACTCCGCCTCGCGGATGCCGCCGGGACCGAGTTTCACGTCGTCGATGTCCCCGAGCTCCTGGCGCGAGCGCAGCAGCATCTCCGACATCTCCTGGGCCACGTGCGGATCGACGCTGCGTCGGTAGACGAAGGGCGCGAGCGCCCCGAGCAGCTCCTCCCCGAGCGCGACGTCGCCGGCCACGGGTCGCGCCCGCAACATGGCGGCGCGCTCCCAGGTGCGGCCGAAGACCTCGTAGTAGCGCTCCGCGCTGGCCAGGGAATTGGCCAACGCGCCCTGGCTGCCCTCGGGCCGCAGGCGCAGATCCACGCGGAAGCAGAAGCCGTCCTCCGTGATGTCTCCCAGGGCGCGCGCCGTGCGGGCCGCCACCTTGGCGAAGAATTGATGCGGGCTCAGGTCACCGCCCTCCACCTCGGCCTCGTCCGTGCCGTAGAAGAAGCAGATGTCGATGTCGCTGCCGACGTTCAGCTCGCGCCCCCCGAGCTTGCCCATGCCGAGCACGACGAAGGGCACCTCGGCGCCTGTCGCATCCAGCACGCGCCCATGCCGCTCGAGGGCCCAGGCGCGCGCGCCGCGCAACGCCCCCTCGATGCAGTCGCTCGCGAGGTCGGCCATCTCGGCGCTGGTCTGACCCACGTCGGCCAGCCCCTCGACCTCGCGCAGGGCGATGCGGACGACGCCGCGGTGGCGGAAGCGACGCAGCGCCGCGTTGAGCGCCTCGCCGTCGCCGACCTCGCTCGCCAGCGCCAAGAGACGGCCAGTGGCGTCGTGCTCGCTCGGTGCGTGCTCCAGCCCCGAGGCCAGCACGTCGGGCAGCAGCGTCGGGTCGCCGAGGGCCAGCGGCAAGAGCCCCGGTGCCTGCTCCGCCAGCGCCGCAAGGGCCCGCGCCACGCCAGGAGTCGTCGCGTCGCCGCCCGCGTCGGCGTAGGCCTCGAGCGCGCGCGTGGCCTCCCGCGTAGGGGTCTCGCTGGGATCGGGGGCTTCGGGGGTCACGCCGCCATCCTGCCACGGTTGACGGCCTAGCGGGCGTGGGGTAGTAGACCGCGACCATTTTTCCCGGGCCGTTACGAGGCAAGGTTCTCGTGCATTTCTCCCGGCTTACGAGGCCTGTGTGCTGCTCTCCTTGATCGAGCTCTCCGTCCTGCTCCAACCCGCCGCCAGCAGCGGTGGAGGCGCGCCTGCCGCTCCCACGGGCGGAGGTGCGGCCGGGCCCCTCGGAGGCTGCAACGCTGGCGGCGTGAACATGGCGATGATCGCGCTGATGTTCGCGGTCTTCTACTTCCTCCTGATTCGCCCGCAGCAGAAGCGGCAGAAGGCCCAAGAGGCGATGCTGTCGGCTCTGGCCAAGGGCGTCGTCGTGCGCACCACGGGTGGCATCCGCGGCGAGATCACGCAGATCGACGAGCGTGAGGTCACGCTCCTGGTCGCCGATCGCACGCGCATCAATGTGCTTCGCTCCGCCATCGCGGGGCCCGAGGCTGCCGCCTCCGTGCAGGACGAGAAGAACGAGAAGAACGAGAAGAAATAGTCCCGTGAACTCTCACCTCTTCTGGGTGCGCTGAGGTCTCTCCTCCGCGTCACGACCGGTCTACCCAAGCGGCAACGCCGCTGTTGGAAGGCATCGATGGATCGAGCTTGGTATTTCCGTTTCTCCGTATTCCTAGGCGCAATCGTGCTGGGCTGGCTCGCGCTTTGGCCCAGCATCGACCGTGTGGAGGGCAGGCCGGGTTGGCTGGCGGCGCCTGACATCGTCAAGGAGTACTTCCCAGGACGCATCAGCCCCGGCCTCGACATCAAGGGCGGTCTGCGCCTGATGTACGAGGTCGACACCGACCGCTACATCACGACGCAGCGCGACCGCGCCGCGCATCGTCTGCTGCGGCTGTTGGGCGTGGAGCTCGGCGTGCTGACGGAGGAGGAGGCCGACGCGCCGCCCGCCGCGAAGCTCACGGCCCTGCGTGAACGCATCACGGTGGAGAAGGTGGGCGAGCAGGCGATCCGCATCACCTTCGCCAACGCGGAGGACGCGGCCAAGCTGACGCGCACCTTCCTGCGTCGCAACTTCCCCAACTTCAACCGTCAGACCACCAGCGGCGCTCCCAACCGCTATCGCCTCTACATCCCCGAAGAGCGCGTGCTCGAGATGCAGGGCAAGGCGGTCGAGCAGGCCGTGCGCACGGTCGGCAACCGTATCGACAACCTCGGTCTGCGCGAGGCGTCGGTCGTCGGTCAGGACACGGACATCATCGTCGAGGTCCCGGGCGCCGATCCGGCTCAGTTCGATCGCATCCGGTCGATCATCAGCCGCACGGCGCAGCTCGAGTTCCGCGTCCTCGACGACGCGCAGGACTACGTGGCGACGGTGACCGACCTGCCCGAGGGCATCACCAAGCAGGCCGAGACCGTCTCCGCCGGCACGTCGAACCCCTCCGTGACCACGCACTACCTCGTGGCGCGCGGCGCGGGCGCGTTGACGCGGCTCTCCGACTACATCGGTACGTTGAGCCCCCCGGACGATCGCACCCTCTTGATCGGCTCGCTGCAGGAGGGCCGTCAGGTCGGCGCCGCCCACGCGGATCAGGCCTACCGCACGTACTTCACCCTCGCGACCACCGAGGTCACGGGTCGTCATATCGAGGACGCGGCCGTCAGCTTCGACCAGCAGCAGGGCGGTCGCCCGGTCGTCTCCGTGCGCTTCAAGAGCGACGGCGCCGAGCTGTTCCGGCAGATGACCGGCGCCAACGTGAAGAAGCGCATGGCCATCGTGCTCGACGACAGAGTCGAGTCCGCTCCGGTGATTCAGACCGAGATCGGTGGCGGCCGCGCGCAGATCACTCTGGGCAGCTACAGCGACTACAACCAGCTGATGCAAGAGGCGAACGACCTCGTCATCGTGCTCAAGGCGGGTGCCCTCGACGCGCCCCTCAGCCCCGCGAACGAGCAGATGATCGGGCCCACGCTCGGCGCCGACTCGGTTCAGCAGGGAGCGAACGGCGCCCTCGTCGGCGTGCTCCTCGTGCTCATCTTCATGGCCATCTACTACCAGGTCGCCGGCGTCGTCGCCGACCTGATGGTGATCCTGAACTTGCTCTTCCTGCTGGCGATCATGGCGGTCTTCGAGGCCACTCTGACCCTGCCAGGCATCGCGGCCATCGCGCTCACGGTCGGTATGGCCGTGGATGCGAACGTACTCATCACGGAACGCATCCGTGAAGAATTGAGGTTGGGTAAATCGCCGCGCTCAGCGATTGACCAGGGCTTCGGGCGGGCCTTCTCGTCCGTCTTCGACAGCCAGCTCACCACCTTCATCGCGGGCGTCGTGCTCGCACAATACGGCACCGGTCCCATCAAGGGCTTCGCCGTCATGCTGATGATCGGCATCGTGACCTCGCTCTTCACCGGGGTCTTCTGTTCGAAGGTCGTGCTCGATTGGGTCGTTCGCGGCCTCCGAGTCGAGCGCTTGAGGGTTGGGTGACGTCATGGAGATGATCAAACCAGGCACGTACATCGACTTCATGGCGCACAAGACCAAGATCATTGGTATGTCGCTCACGCTCGCGTCGCTCAGCCTCGCGTCGCTCTTCTTCCCGGGACCGAACTACGGAATCGACTTCGCGGGCGGCACGGAGCTCCAGCTCCACTTCGGCGGCGACATCGGCGCCGGCGAGGTGCGCCAGCAGCTCGAGACCTTGGGCTACCGTCGACCCGACGTGGTGGAGGTCCAGGGCAGACAGAACGAGTACATCGTGCGTGTGCGCGAGGTCAGCGCCATCCCAGACGATCAGGCGGCCCAGATCCGCACCGCGATCGAGTCGGCGTTGCCCGCGGGCAACACGCTGACGCGCTTCAAGCTCTCTCCCGGCGGCGATAAACTGACCGTGGAGACCTCCGCGACGTGGTCGGTCGACGCCTACAAGAGCGCGCTCGAGTCGGCGGGTCTCGAGGTGCGCACTGCCAATGCGCTCAGCCCGGGTGAGAACCATCCCTACGAGGCCCACCTGATCGGCGTCGCCGATGAGTTGGTGCGCGGGCTCGACGCGGCGTTGGGCGAGCGCGGACCGCAGACTCCACGCAGCGTGGAGTGGGTGGGTCCCAAGGCGGGTCAGCAGCTGCGCGACGCCGCGATCAAGGCGCTGCTCTATGCCATCGCCTTCATCATGGTCTACGTGGCCTTCCGCTTCGATCTGCGCTTCGCGCCGGGCGGCATCGTCGCCCTGATCCACGACGTCCTCATCACCCTCGGCATCTACGTCTTGGTGCAGAAGGAGGTGAACCTGACGACCGTCGCTGCGCTCTTGACCATCTTGGGTTACTCCATCAACGACACCATCGTCGTCTATGACCGTATCCGCGAGAACATGAGCCGCCTGCGCGACAAGCCGCTGTCGGAGCTGATCAACATCAGCACCTCCCAGATGCTCTCGCGCACGATCATCACCTCGGGCACGACGTTGCTCTCGGTCATGGCCTTCTTCATCTGGGGTACCCCGGTGATCAAGGACATCTCCTTCGCGCTCTTCTGCGGCATCCTGATCGGTACGTACTCGTCGATCTACATCGCCGCGCCGATCACGGAGTGGATGGACACGCGCTTCTTCAACAAGGCCGCCAGGGCCTAGTTCGCCATGTGCCCTGAGTCGCCCACGGAATCCGAGAGGGGCGACTCGGAGGCTCGGTCGGACGCGCTCGAGGGCGTGATCGCGCGGGACGGATATCGCGTGCGCGCGGTGTCCGATGAGGCCGTGGAGTTCGGGCGGCGCCTGGGCAAGACCACGGCCTTCGCGCACATCCTGTGGTCGCGTGGGATCCAGACGCCCGAGGCCGCTCGAGACTACCTCGAAGCGCGCCTCACCGGTCTGAGTGATCCCGCGGCCATGGCCGGTCGCGAGGCTGCGGCCGAGCGTCTGGCGCGGGCGACCCGGTCCGGAGAGCGCGTGGTCGTCTTCGGGGACTACGACGTCGACGGCACCACCTCGGCGGCCATCCTCGCCGACGTGCTCGAGGAGCTCGGCGCGGAGGTGCACACCGACGTCGCGAGTCGTTTCGCGGGCGGCTACGGCCTCTCGGAACAAGCCCTCGACCGTTGCCTCGCGCTGCGCCCAGGGCTGCTCGTGACCTGTGACTGCGGATCGAGCGATCACGAGCGCCTCGAACGCGCGCGCGCGGCCGGCGTCGACGTGGTCGTGGTCGATCACCACCTCGTGCCCGAGCGCGAGCTGCCCGTGCTCGCCTTCCTGAACCCGCACCGACCCGACTGCGGCTACGAATATCTCGGCCTCGCGAGCGCGGGCCTGGCGCTCTCCCTGGCGGCTGCGTTGCGCAAGCAGCTCGGGGTGAAGCTCGACGTTCGGCGTTGGCTCGATCTCGTCGCCCTCGGCACCATCGCCGACGTGGCACCGCTGGACGGCGACAACCGAAGGCTCGTGCGCGCGGGCCTGGCGCGCCTGGGCGCGGTCGACGTGCGTCCCGGCGTCGCGGCGCTGCGCGAGGTGTCGCGCGTGCGTTCGGGCCGAGCGCTGTCGGCGCGCGACGTGGGCTTTCGTCTGGGACCGCGCCTGAACGCCGCCGGTCGACTGGGGGATCCGTCGATCACCTTGGCGTTGCTGCGCGCGCGCGGCGAGGTCGAGGCGCGTGGACTCGCGGCGCAGATCCAGACGCTGAACGAGGAGCGACGCCAGCTCAGCGACACGGTGACGCGTGAGGCCGAGGCGCAGGCGCGCGACATCTATGGCGCGACGCCGGCGACGGGGATCATCGTCGCGTCCGAGGGCTGGCATCCGGGCGTCATCGGCATCACGGCCGCGCGTCTGGTGGACGCCTTCGGGGTGCCGGCCGTGGTCGTCGCCCTGGACGGAGCGCAGGGCGCGGGCAGCGCGCGCTCCCCCGAGGGCTTCGACATCCACGTCGCCCTGAGCCTTTGCTCGTCGCTCTTGCTCCGCTTCGGCGGGCATCGCGCGGCCGCGGGCCTGTCCATCGACTCGTCGCGCGTCGAGGCCTTCCGCGCGACCTTCAGTGACGTCTCGGCGTTTCGCTTGCCCCACGCTGGCGTGCCGCTGATGGACGCGGAGATCGACGGTTCGGCCGGCAGTCTACCCACGGTCGCGGAGCTCGCGTCCCTGGAACCTCTGGGTCAAGGCAACCCGGCGCCGCGCTTTGCGCTGCCGGGAGCCAAGGTGTGCGAACGCCGCGTGGTCGGCGAGCACCACCTGAAGCTCACCCTGGACGTCGGCGGAGCGCGCGTAG
>JAACVI010000258.1 GCA_009992505.1 Myxococcales bacterium | reverse complement strand
GATCATGCGGCCGCGGTGTTGGGTCCGATGCCGTCGATGGTGGTGAGCAGCTGGCCGACGCGGTGCTGGTCGAGGCTGCGCTGGATGTCGCCATCGAGGCCCTTGATGCGCTCGCGGAGCGTGGCGATGTCCTCGCAGGCGTAGCGGGTCTGCAGGCGGTACGAGGGACCGTCGTGGTGCCCCACCGAGCGTGCTGCCAGCTCGCAGACGCCGCGCGCGAGCTCTTCGCCAATGCGGTGCCTCCCGTCGTACTTGATGTCCGAGACCGTCTCGACCGAGCCGTCGCGGAATGCTGCGCTCGTCGGGAAGGCGAGCAGCAAGCCGGCGGCCTTGTACGACGTCAGGTCGCGCACGAGCCTCGGAAACTCGGGGAAAGTGAGGTCCAGAGTGCGATGCAGCTGGCGGACGCGGTCGCCCATGTCCTGCACCATGCGGTCGCGCAGGCGCACGAGCTCGCGCAGCTCGAGGGTCGAGCGGCATGTGCTGTGGATACAAGGCGGGTTTCGAGACGACGTCCACGAACGAGGGTCGTGGCGCGCGCACGCGCTTGTCTTTAGGATGGGTGACCGGACCCCCTTTGCCGACAGCCCTTCAAAGCTTCCTCGACGCCCTGCCCGCAGGACTCGATTCGTACCCCCAGGCGGTGGCCAAAGCGTCGATCCTTCGTACCTTCCTGGCGAAGACGGACGCCACCAAAGGCTGGGCCGGCGATCTCCCCGCGCCGCTCCCGGCGCTGGTGGAAGCCCCACCGCCCGACTCGGCCTGGGTCCCCGAGGCCCACTGCCATGGGGTGTACCTCGCGGCGCGTGACCTGCTCTTCCCGACCGACACCAGCTACATCGCCCACTGGCGGGCCGTGAACGAGTCGATCGTCACGGGCAAACTCTACCGCGCGATCTTCGCCCTGATCTCACCCGCGCGGGTGTTGACCGGGACGGGCTCGCGCTGGGGTCGACTGCACGACGGCATCGAGCTGCTGGTCGAGGCCGAGTCCAACAGCGCCGAGCTGATCATGAAGTACCCTCGCGGGCTCGTGCCCGAGCTGCTCGCCCAGTCCTACACCACCGCCTTCGACGGTGTGCTCCGCGCCTCCGGCGGTCGCCGAGTGGAGGTCGTGCTGAGCGAATTCACGTCGCGCACGGCGAGCTATCGCGCGACCTGGAGCTGACGGCTGACGCCCGTGGGCACGGCTGACGCCCGTGGGCGATGTGCTCGCGCTAGCGAAGCTTCGATCGTCGCGGCGCCCGACGCGTCACGGCCGCCCACGCGTTGCGGGGACGGCCGTGATCTTCAGCGTCGGTCCAGTGATGGACCGTCGGGCTCGCGTCAGCTGCAGCCCATGGAGCTGCCGCAGTTCATGCACTTGTAGCAAGCACCGTTGCGCACCGTGATGTGGCCGCACTTCTCGCACATGGGCGCGTCACCCATCATCTCGCCGAGCTGCTGGTCGAGGGCACTCTTGGCCGGCTGGTCGGCGAAGCCAAAGGTGACCTGCTCGATCGGCTCGAGCTGGGGCGGAGGAACCGTGGCGATCACGCCTTCGGCGCGCTGAACCGCGGACACGTCCGTGGGGCTCTCGAGCTCCGTGCGCTCCTCCGTCGGAGGCACCTGCGCGAAGTCGTAGCGCTGCAGATACTCCACGCCGAGCACGCGGAAGACGTAGTCGATGATCGAGGTGGAGAACTTGATGTTCGGATGACCCTGCACGATGCCCTGGGGCTCGAAGCGGGTGAACGTGAACTGATCCACGAAGCTCTCGAGCGGCACACCGTGCTGCAAGCCCATGGAGACGCTGATGGCGAAGCAGTTCATCAGCGAGCGGAAGGCAGCGCCCTCCTTGTGCATGTCGACGAAGATCTCGCCGAGGTGCCCGTCCTGATATTCGCCGGTGCGCAGGAAGACCTTGTGGCCGCCGATGCGCGCCTCCTGCGTGAAGCCCGTGCGCTTCTTGGGCAGGCGATGACGAACGGACTCGGGCGGACGCAGCTCCTCGGAGCCGGGAGCCGCGGCGACACGTCCCGACGGAGTCGCTACGATCGCGGCCTTCGCGGGCTTGGCCTCCACTTGCTCGTCCTCCTCGTCACTCTTGGAGTTGAGCGGCTGGCTGGCCTTGGAGCCATCGCGGTAGAGCGCGATGGACTTCAGCCCGAGGCGCCAACCCTCGTGGTAGATCTCCGCCACGTCCTCCACGGTGCTCTCGCTGGGCATGTTGACGGTCTTGCTGATCGCGCCCGAGAGGAAGGGCTGCGCGGAGGCCATCATCAGCACGTGGGCCATGGGCTTCAGGAAGCGCTCACCCGTCTTGCCGCAGCGGTTGGCGCAGTCGAAGACGGCCAGATGTTCCGCGCGCAGGTGCGGCGCGCCCTCGACCGTCATTCGGCCGATGACGACGTCGTTCAGCTCGTCCATCTGCGCCCGCGTCAGGCCCCAATGGCTGAGCAGGTTGAAGCCGGGCTTGGTGTAGACCTTCTCCGCGATGCCCATGCGCTCGTAGGCCTCGGTCCCCAGGACCCAGGGCGCCAGCGCCTGACTCACGTCGAAGACTCCGCGCAGAGCCGTCTCGGCCTTGCCGACCTCACGCTCGGTCAGGCCCTTGTCGAGCAACGCCTTGCGGCCCAGCTGCGGCGCACCCGTGAAGGTGTTCGTGCCCGTGACGAAGGAGACGATGTCCGCCACCTGAGCGTCCGTGTAACCGAGGCGCTTGAGCGCGCCCGGCACCGACTGGTTCACGATCTTGAAGTAGCCGCCGCCCGAGAGCTTCTTGAACTTCACCAACGAGAAGTCGGGCTCGATGCCGGTCGTGTCGCAGTCCATCAACAGACCGATCGTCCCGGTGGGCGCGAGCACGGTCGACTGCGCGTTGCGGTAGCCGTAGCGCTCGCCCAGATCGACGGCCAGGTCCCAGCTCTCGCGCGCGGCACGCACGAGGTAGTCGGGGCAGCCCGCGGGCTCACCGTCGACCATGCCCGGTCCGTCCGCCTCGTCGATGCGGTAGGCCACGTCGCGGTGCTTCTTCATCACGCGCAGCATGGGCTGGCGGTTGCGGCTGAAGCCTGGGAAGGATCCCTTGGCCGCCGCCACCTCGGCGCTCGTGGCGTAGGCGTCTCCACAGAGCACGGCGGTGAGGCCACTCGCGATGGAGCGACCGCGATCGCTGTCGTAGGGGATGCCGAGCGTCATCAGCAAGGTGCCGAGGTTGGCGTAGCCGAGGCCGAGGGGCCGGTAGTCGTGGCTGTTCTTGGCGATGGTGCGCGTCGGGTAGCTCGCGAGGTCGACCAGGATGTCCATGGAGATCATCAGCAGGCGGATGGCCTGGCGATATCCGGCGATGTCGAAGGTGCCGTCCTCGGCGAGGAACTTGGTCAGGTTGATCGACGAGAGGTTACAGGCCGAGTCGTCGAGGAACATGTACTCGGAGCACGGGTTCGAGGCGTTGATGCGATCCGTGTTCGGGCAGGTGTGCCACTCGTTGATCGTCGTGTCGTACTGCACGCCCGGATCGGCGCACCACCAGGCCGCCTCGGAGATCTTCTTCCACAGGTCGCGCGCCTTGAAGGTCTCGCAGACCTCGCCCGTCGTGCGCATGTAGGTCTTCCAGTCGCCGTCGCTCTCCATGGCCTTCATGAAGTCGTCGGTGACGCGGATGGAGTTGTTCGAGTTCTGCCCGCTGACCGTGTGGTAGGCGTCGCCGTTGAAGTCCGACTCGTAGCCGGAGGCGATCAGGGCGCGTGCCTTGCGCTCCTCGCGCACCTTCCACTCGATGAAGTCGGCGATCTCGGGGTGATCCATGTCGAGACAGACCATCTTGGCCGCGCGTCGCGTGGTGCCGCCGCTCTTGGTCGAGCCAGCCGCGCGATCGAAGACCTCGAGGAAGCTCATCAGACCGCTGGACGTGCCGCCGCCCGACAGCTTCTCCTGGCGTCCGCGGATCTTGGAGAAGTTCGTGCCCGTGCCCGAGCCGTACTTGAACAGCCGCGCTTCGGACTTCACCAGGTCGTAGATGGCCATCAGGTCGTCGTCGACGGCCTGGATGAAGCACGCCGAGCACTGCGGACGCTCGTAGGCGTTCGTGGTCTCGGTGATCATGTCCTGCTTGGGATCCCAGGCGTAGTTGCCGCCGGCTCCCTCGATGCCGTAGCGATGCCACAGGCCGCAGTTGAACCAGACCGGGCTGTTGAAGGCCGCCTTCTGGTGGAGGAGGATGTGCGCGAGCTCGGCCTCGAAGGTCTCCGCTGCGTCGGCGTCGGCGAAGTAGCCGCCGAACTGCTCGCCCGCTTCGCGGATCGTGTGGGCCACGCGATGCACGAGCTGCTTCACGGAGCGCTCGCCCTTCTTGTGGTCGCCGTCGATGCCGGCCTTGCGGAAATACTTGCTGACAGCGATGTCCGTGGCGAGCTGTGACCAGCCCTCGGGGACCTCGGCGCCCTTCATCTCGAAGTAGATCGACCCGTCGGAGCCCGAGATCACGCTGTTGCGCAGCTCGTAGCTCGCGGTGTCGAGCGGGTTCTCACCCGGTGCAGTGAAGCGCCGCTCGATTACGAGGCCGCCGCTTTCCTGTGTCATTTCGGCCCGCCGCTCGCCCGCGACCACCGATGCATTGTCATTGGAACCATGGTGATGGGAACCATGGTCATGGGAACCATGGTCATGGGAACCATGGTCATGGGAACCATGGTCATGGGAACCATGGTCATGGGAACCATGGTCATGGGAACCATGGTCATGCGTTCCGCTGTTATCGCTCATCATTTCGCCCGTCATGCGCATCTCGATTCCCACAATAGCCCTCCGACCTGGGCACAAAGGCCCCCCGGGGGTATCCCTGCCGTTGTCCACAGCTGGGTACCCATTGTTTCCACACCCGATCCACAACCTGTTGGGATGGCATCCGCGACGCCTCCACAATCGCTTGTGGGACTGCTCGGCTTAGCCCTCCGTCGCCCGACGGGTCAAGAGGAAATCCTGGCAGTCCATGCGTTTCTATGTTTTCCATGTGATTACAAGTGGTTATCTGTGTTGGCCAGGTGACCGGCGGCGCAGTCTCAGATGCTCCTTCAGAGCGTATCCAGACCGAGACAAGGGACGTGACCAGTCAGGCAGTGCCACTACGTGAACACTACTATGGGTAGTGGATGCCATCCAAAAAACACGCAAGAGAGGCCATGTCCTCGGTGTGTCCGTGAGGTATCTTTCCGGTATCGAACGGACGTCGCTGGGGTCGGCTGACCCGTATCGACGTGGCGTCATGGGCCCTCGCAGGGCTCCCTCGGGGCCTAGGCGATCCGTCCGGAAGTGACGTGATTCCAGCGATGTGCCAGCTTGATCCGGCCCGAAATGCACGACCGATGACCTCGAGAGGCTACTTCTGACGGAGTCGCGCTCGGGTCCGGAGGCCCCGTTGCAGATTCGGCGTCCCAGCGCGGCTCCATTCGCGAGTTGCCCCACCGGACGGTCACTTGATATTCCCGCGTCGGGGGCGATCTCGCCGCACAGGAGTGAGCCATGCAGCCACAAGCGCACATCGAGCCGAGCACGGCGCCCACGCCTACGGGGCTGGGGACGCCGCACGAGATCACGCACGGGCCGAGTTTTGCCATGCTGCGGGTCGATCTTCAGCCGGGCGTCACCGTGGTGGCCGAGGCTGGCGCCATGGTCGCCCGAAGCGAGCAGGTGAGCATGGAGGTGAAGATGAACGCTTCACCGAGCGCGAGCTTCTTCGCCAAGCTCAAGGCCTTCTTCATCGCGCTGATTCGCAAGCTCATCGGCGGCGAGACGTTTTTCGTCAATCATTTCCAGTCGTCTCAGCCTGGTAGCGTGTGGCTCGCGCCGACCATGGCCGGCCAGATCGCCTACCGCAGGCTGCACGGGGAGAAGCTCACGCTCTCCACGGGCGCCTATCTCGCGCACGTCGGCGCGCTCGAGATGAAGATGAAATTCGGCGGATTGAAGAGCCTCTTGGCCAAGGAGGGCGCGTTCTTCCTAGAGCTTGGCGGCGAGGGAGACCTCTGGTTCAACAGCTACGGCGGGGTGCACGCCATCGACGTCGACGGCAGCTACCTCGTGGACAACGGTCATCTGGTGGGCTTCGAAGGCAACCTCACGTTCACCATCAAGGGCGGGGGCGGCGGGCTGATGGGTCTGGTCGCGTCGGGCGAGGGCATGGTCTGCGAATTCACGGGACAGGGCCGCGTCTACATCCAATCCCGCAACCTCGGCTCCCTCGTGGGCTGGCTCACCCCGCTCCTCCCCGGCTGAGCAAGGAGTCCCGATGGAAGTAGAGATCGCTTACCGACCCGCCCACGCCATGGCTCGCGTCGTCCTCGAGCCCGACGAGTCCATCGTCGCCGAGAGCGGCGCCATGGTGGGCATGAGCACCAACGTGCAGATGCAGACCCAATCGGGCGGTCTGATGAAGGGCCTCAAGCGCATGTTCGGAGGCGAGTCCTTCTTCCGCAACACGTTCACCGCGTCCGGCGGTGCGGGCGAGGTGCTGCTCGCGCACTCGCTGTGCGGCGACATGGTCGCGATGGAGATGACGCCCACCGGCTACTTCGTACAGTCCTCGGCGTACATCGCCTCGACGCCGAACGTGAACCTCGACACCAAGGTCGGTGGGTTCAAGACCTTCTTCGCCGGGGAGGGCGTGTTCGTGCTCGAGGCGACGGCAGCCGCAGCGGGGAAGCTCGTGGTCGGCGCGTTCGGGGGCATTCAGGAGCTGAGCTGCGATGGAAACCTGGTGATCGACACGGGGCACCTGGTCGCTTGGGACGCGAACCTCGAGTACACGGTGGGCAAGAGCGGCAGCGGCTGGATCGCTTCCTTCCTGTCGGGCGAAGGGCTCGTCTGCCACTTCCATGGTCAGGGGCGCATCTGGATTCAGACGCGCAATCCCGCCGAGTACGGCGCTACCGTGGGTCGCATGCTGCCACCGAAGAAGCGATAGGAGCCATCATGCGATACGAACTGAAGGACAAGCCGGACTTCACCATCGTGCACGTCGACTTCGAGGCGCCGGGCGAGCAGATCCTGGTCGAGTCGAGCGCCATGGTCGCGCGCGCCGGCGGTGTCGGCATGCAGACTCAGATGAAGGGTGGGCTGCTCGCGGCCGCCAAGCGCAAGATGCTCGGCGGAGAGAGCATCTTCCAGAACACCTTCACCTCGACCGAAGCCGGACAGGATCTGTGGCTGGCGCCCGGACCCGAGGGCGATGTCGAGGTGCTCGAGCTCGACGGCAGCTCCCCCGTGATGCTCTCGAGTGGCGCCTTCCTGGCCAGCGCACCAAGTGTCAACTTAGATACGAAGTGGGCCGGTTCGCGCGGCTTCTTCAGTGGTCAGGGCCTCTTCCTGCTCAAGGCCGAGGGCACGGGCCCGCTGTTCTTCGCGAGTTATGGCGGCATCCACGCCGTGGACGTCGGGCCCGCAGGATACATCTGTGATACCAGCCACATCGTCGGCTTCACCGGCGGTCTCAGCTACGACGTGACCAAGGTGGGTGGTCTGAAGAGCCTCTTCTTCTCCGGGGAGGGGCTGGTCTGCCGTTTCACGGGTCACGGTCGACTGTGGATCGCGACGCGAAATCCCGGCGCCCTAGCGAGCTTTCTCGAGCCCTATCGTCGCGTCGAACGCGGGAGCAACTGATGTCGGAAATCGCCAAACCGTCGTGCCGCGGGCCTGCTTGGCTGCTGCTGACTCTGACCGTGGTGGTGTTCACGGGTCGCGCCCAGGCTCAGCCCGAGGTCGCGCCGCCCGCCGAGATCCAGGCCCAGCCTGCAGTCCGGGCCCAGACCGCGCCCGCACCTGCGGTCGACCTGCGGCTGGTGGCGCGACTCTACGTGACGTCGGCCACCCATGGGCACGTGGCCGATCCGGTGTGTACCGACGAGACCCAGCTCGAGCCGACGGATCTCGCGCGCAGCCTGAGCGCGCTCTCGGCGGCTCATCATGGAGACGCCCACTCCCTGATGATCGACACGGGAGCGATCCTCGGGCCCCACGCGGTCGCGCGCTTCGCGGCTCGCACTCAGCCGGACGACTTCGCGACACTGCTCGCCGATCTCGGCTACGACGCCATCGGCTTCGGCGAGACCGAGCTCGGACTGTCCAGGTCCGCGTTGATCGGCATGGCTCAGCGCCTGCGCGCGCGCGGCATCCCGCTGTTGGCGACGAACCTCTACTGCGCGCCCGAGGCGCACGAACTCTGTGACGCGCTGGTGGACGGCGTCGACGGCGTGCCCTTCTTCGAGGTCGGGAGCGAGCACATCGCCCTCTTCTCGTTCCTGGCGCCCGCTGCCTTGAGGCGGGTCACGCCCGAGAACGCCGCCGGTGTGCGTCTGGCGCCCATGAAGGAGAGCATGATCGCGGCCGTGCGCGCGGCCCGAGCTCGAGGCGCCACCGCGGTCATCGTGAGCGTGCAGGACGGTGAGGGAGCGCAGGCCATCACCCGTGTGGTGGCGAGCCTCGCGGGCGTCCCACGCGTGGACAAGCCCGACCTCGTGCTCTCGGCGGAAGCCGGCAGTGAGCTCATCTTCGCGCGTCCGGCGGATTTCCGGCCCGCGATCGCTTCGGCGCCTCCGCGTGGCGCGGCGAGCGTGGAGGTGCGTCGCGACGTGCGACGGGGAATCCTCGACGTCCTCGTGCAGCCCATGACGCCGGCGGACGCGATCGACGCGCCGCTCACGACCTTCCTCGAGCGCACGGGCGCGGAGTACTGCCGCCTCTGGGGGCGACCTCTCACGGGCATCGAACTCGGCGAGCACGAGCTCGACGCCGAGGGCATGCTCAGGCTGTCGGCGAGCATCCTGCGCGAGCTCACCGACGCCGACGTCGCGATGCTCGGCCGAGGCGCCGCGGACTCGAGCTACCACCATCCAGGCAACTCGACGCTCTCGGCGAGTGATGTCTTCGTGGCGCTCCAATACGACGACCCGCTGGCCACGGCGACGGTCCCCGGGACCTGGCTACAAGCGCTGGCTCGCCGCCTCGACCCGCACACGCTGCTCGCGCTCGGACTCACCGTCACCGGGGCCAACACCTCGGACGAGGAGATCAAGATCAACGGCCGGGCGCTTCAGCTGCAAGGCCGCTACCGGATCGTGGCCTCGAGCTTCCTCGCCTCGGGTGGGGACGATCTCTTGCCTCCGGGTGCGGAGTTCACGCTCTCGCCGGACACACACATTCGTGGCGCCGTCCTCGATTACCTCGAGCACGCGCCCCCTGGGGACCCCCGCGCTGCCATGCCGGACCTGGCACAACGAGTGGAGTGGCTGAGCCACTTCTCGACCGATGCCAGCTTCAGCGGTTCCTCCGTGCGCAACCCCGCGGCCTACACGGACTCCCAGCTCGGTCACGAGGAGACGACCGCCATCGGGCTCGCGTCGACGCTGGATCTGAGCGCGACCTCGACCACCCTGGCCTGGGACAACACGCTCTCGGCCCGCTACAGCCTGACGAAGACGGGCACCGGAGGCTTCGACGAGGGCGACGACCTGCTCTCCTTCCGCAGCAACCTGCGCTACCGCGGATGGCACACGCGGACGCCCAAGATCTACGTCCCCGACCCCTTCTTCGAGGCCTTCGTGGAGTCGGAATTCACGGAGAGCGACACCCTCGGCTATCACCATCTGCTCGTCCGGCCGACCGCGGGTCTCTCCTTCACGCTCACCGACGACCTGCTCTTGAAGCTCAACGGCGGTTTCCAGGTCGAGGTGCTCGACCCCAATGGCTCGGTCCTTCCCGGTGTCGGCGCGAACCTCGAGCTCAAGCCCTGGACATTGATGGAGGCTGGCGAGCGCAGGGTGGAGATCGCCTTCACGCTCGACTACTTCATCTCGGACCTCGGCGGGACCAATCGCCAGACCCTGCGTGGCCGCCTCGACACCACCTACACCTTGAGCGGGAACCTCTCCCTCGCTCTGCTGGTGGATCTCTTCGGCGTGCGCGAGGGCTCCGGCTCCTTGAGCGTGGCCGTGAACACCACGGCGGCGCTCCGCCTCGCCTTCCTCGGGCGGGTGTTGGGCGGCGGTTGAGGGCTCGGACGCTGCGGCCAGCCTCTCACCACTCGGGTGTTGCATAGTCGCCAGCTGGGGCTAGGCTCGCGCGATCATGGACGGCAAACGACTGGGCCACCACGTCAAGCGCGTGGGAATCGTCTTCTCGGGTGGTCCCGCACCCGCCGCGAACGCGGTCATCTCCTCGGCGGCGATCTCCTTCTTCGAGGACGCGCGGGAGGTGGTCGGCTTCTTCCACGGCTACACCAACCTGCAGGAGTACCACCCGGTCACGCATCGCCTGCTGCCCGACGAGCACTACCGCGTCTTCGAGGAGCGCGATCTTCGCGGCCTGCGCAACAGCCGCGGCATCTTGATCGGCACCGCCCGCGCCAACCCGGGCAAGGGCATCGAGACGCGCGCGGATCTGACCGATCACGAGAAGACCAAGCGCCTGCGCAACGTCTACAACGCCTTCGTCGATCTCGAGATCGATGCGCTGATCTCCATCGGCGGCGACGACACGCTGAAGACGGCGAACTTCCTGTACGAGTACCAGAAGCAGCTCCCGCCCGAGGCGCGTCGCGTCCACATCGTCCACGTGCCCAAGACGATCGACAACGACTACCGCGGCATCGACTTCACCTTCGGCTTCTTCACCGCCGTGGACGTGATGGCCAAGGAGCTGCAGAACCTGCGCGCCGACGCCATCGCCACCAGCAGCTACTTCCTGGTCGAGACCATGGGCCGCAAGGCCGGCTGGCTCTCCTACGGTGTGGCCATCGCGGGTGAGGCGAACCTCGTGCTCGCCAGCGAGGACGTGCGCGGATCCCTGGCTATCGAAGAGAAGGTCGTCGATCCCGACACGGGCGAGGAGCGCATCGAGCAGCGCCTCGACGTGGACGCTCTGGCCGACCGCATCGTGCAGCTCATCCTGACGCGAGAGCGGCGCGGGAAGCACTACGGCACGGTGGTGCTCGCCGAGGGTCTGGCCGAGCTCTTGCCCCAGACCTTCCTCGACAAGCTGCCGCGCGACGAGCACGGGCACCTCTCCCTCGGGCGCATCGACCTCGGCAAGCTGATGGCCGATCGGGTCGGTCGCCGCTACGAGGAGAAGACGGGCATCCCCAAGAAGCTCACGGGCGTTCAGCTCGGCTACGAGTCGCGCTGCGCACCGCCCCACGCCTTCGACGTGATGCTCGGCAGTCAGCTCGGCATCGGCGCGTATCGCGCGCTGGTCGAAGAGGGCCTCGACGGCCACATGGTCAGCGTGAGCGGGCAGCTCGATCTGCAGTACGTGCCCTTCGCCGATCTGATCAACGCCGAGACCATGCGCACCGACCTACGCTTCATCGAGCGGGGCAGCGACTTCCATCAGCTCGCGCGCTTCCTCGAGACGCGCACGGACGACATCCCCGAGTGGAGCACGGGTCGCCGCCGCGAGCGCTGAGCCCTGCGTCGTCGTAGCCAGAGCAGCCCGAGCAGCGGAGCCGCCAGCCAGGGTCGCGAGTCGTCGTCGTGTTCGCCCTGGATCACGCAGCCGCAGCCGCCGGTCGCCGAGGGTGTGCCCGCGTCCGCGCCACCATCGATCGCGCTCGCGTCGAGGTCTCCGGCGTCGAGCCCGCCCGCGTCGGTGATGCCCGCGTCCGTCACGGGACGTGGCGTGGTGCGCGCGCGCGCCTCGCTCGAGATGTTCGGCGTCGCGCCGCTGCTGGCCTGGAGAAAGCGCCCCATCCAGTAGGCGGCGTGGAAACCGCCGCCGGGATTCAGGCGGGTGGAGCCACCCCCGTTCACGTCGCGCGGGTCCGAGCGCCAGATGAAGTTCGAGGGTGGCCGGATGGCCATGGGCAGCGCGCTGGTCGACACGGGGCGCCCGCCATGGCCAGTACCCGAGTCGAGCACGATCTCGGTCGTGCCGTCGATGCCCAGACAGTGGCCCGCCGCGATCTCCGTGGCGTCGCAGTTGTCCACGCGTGTGTCCCACCACGGCGCCGGTGGGAAGGCGTCCAGCGTGGCCAGGCCTTCGTTCACGGCGACCGCCCCGGGGCCACCGACGCCACCGCTGCGGAAGCCCGCGTAGATCAGGTCGAAGAAGCTCTGCCCCATGCCCTTGGGCGCGCCGTCGCGCTCGTAGAGCTGTGCCGCGATCACCTCGCGCAGGCGCGTCGCGATCGCTGGATCGCTCTCGTAGCGCAGCGCACCGTAGGCCGCGACGTAGGCCATGTTCACGTTGGAGTAGTTGGTCTGACTGCCCAGGTAGATGATGCCGACGTTGCTCTCGGCCACGTCGATGTAGTGGCGATCCTCGATCAGCGTGTCGTAGTAGAAGCGGCCGATCTGCTCGTCGCCCGTGATCTCGTACAGCGTGCGCATCATGCCCAGCGCCATCAGCGCGTTGAAGCCGTTGGTGGGTCGCGGCAGCACGGCGCCCGGCGCGATCTCGCGCGCGCTGAGATCGTGGAAGGTCGTGTTGCGGCCGTCGGCGTCGAAGATCACGAGATCCACCGTCTTGCCCGGCGCGACCTCGCGCGGCGTCATCAACATCTGGGCGATGGCGCGCGCGTCGGCGACCAGACGATCCCGCTTGCTGGCGTCGACGGTGTCGTCGTTGCGCACCACGTCCCAGATCGCACCGAGGGCGAAGAGGTAGCCGTCGAGTTGATCCTTGGAGCAGTCGTCGAACCAGACGAGGAAGGGCAGCTCGCCCGAGAAGTCGTCGCGCCAGGTCGGCTCCTTGTCGGCGGGCAGCGGGTTTCCGGCCGCGTCGTGTAGGGGCACGGTGGTCGGGGCCGGTCGCGGCAGAGGCGGCTCGCCCGCCTCGGGGGTGATGCGGCGGATGCCACGCGCCACCACTCCAGGCACACCTGTCACAGCTGTTTGCCAATGAAGGCCATCCATGGCGCGCTCGAGGTCGCTTCGTGCCGCATCGAGTTCAGGTCCGGTGACGCCGGAGTCGCGCAGGACGGCGTAGCGGAAGGCGTCGCCCGCGGCCTGCACGCCGCCGAACATGCCCAGATCGCCGTTCTCCTCGTACATGTCGACCACCTCGTAGGGGTGGCGTCCCGTGGCGGCGAGGAAGTCGCGCTGTCCCGAGGCGATGAAGGCGTCGACGCTCGCGCGGTCGGTAGGGTTGGAGACGAAGGCCTCCAGACCGAAGCCCAAGGGCACGGCTAGAATGCCGTGGATCTGTCGATCGTAGCCCGACGCGAGCTGCGCGAGGGTCGCGTCGTAGCCGGGCTCACCGGGTCCGGGGATCAGGTGATCCGCGCGTGCGTGCGCGAGCTCGAAGGTGGCGAGGAGCAGCGCGAGCGCGCCCGCGGCGAAGGATCGAGACATGGGCGGAAGGCTATCAGCCTCGATCCGTCGTGTGTAGGGTGGGCCAAGGAGCAACCCGCGCGGACGAGACCTCGCGCCCACGTTCGGGCATCGAGGATGATCCCGTGGCCTGCGTTCGGGCCACGCCGCGGCGCGGCTCAGCGACAGGTCTGGAGGAACGCCGACAGCGCTCGGGCTTCGGGCGTGCTTAGCTCGAGCTTCACCGTCGCGTCGCCGGTTCCGTGACGGGACTCGAGCAAGAGCGCCTCGGCCCAGCTCTGGTCGTGCACGGTCGGCTCGTCCGGGGCGGGCTCGTCGTCGTCGGTGACGGGGAGGTTGGCGACGACCAGTCCGCCCAGGCTCCGATTCGGCGCCCTCGAGTCGAGGCTGTGGCAGCCGGAGCAGCCGCGGTCGCGGTAGAGCAAGGCGCCCCACGCGGCGTCGCTCAGGCCTCCGGGTCCCTGACTGGGATCGGGTGCTGGCGGTTCTTCAGGGCGACCTCCGCAGGCCACGAGCAGCGCGAAGGCCAGGCCGAGGCCCAAGCGTAAAAAGCGCCCGCGGTACACCCTCGGGTGGACCATGGACGCTTGCGCGGATCTCGGCGATCGAGAATCCAAGACGACCAAGACACATCGAGCCTGGTGAGGCTCGGCTGCGCTCAGAAGCCTTGGCGGTCGCGCTTGCGGCGACGACGTGCGGCCTCGGCCTGCTTCTTCCGTCGACGAA
>JAACVI010000257.1 GCA_009992505.1 Myxococcales bacterium | reverse complement strand
GCTCGCGCGAGGAGAGGCCCGTGACGTCCACGCCCTCGTACAGGATCTGTCCGCGCGTGGGCAGATCGAGCGTGCCCAGGAGGTTCAAGAGCGTGCTCTTGCCGGCGCCCGAGGGGCCGACGACGCACACCATCTCGCCGGCCGCGACCTCGAGGTCCACGCCCTTCAGCACGTCGAGGGCGGCGCCGTCGAGGAGGTAGCGTTTGTGCACGCCGCGCAGGCTGACCAGGTTGCTACTCATGGCGTCCTTTACTCGTCTCTCAGCGCGTCGACGGGGCGCACGCGGCTGGCCAGCGCGGCCGGCACGATGGTGGCGAGCAGGCAGACGGCGACGGCGGCCAGGCCGACGAAGCTGAATTCCAGCGCGTCCACGTGAACGGGGAGGCGGTCGATGTAGTAGACCTCTGGGTTCAATTTCACGCCAAAATGCTCCGCTCCGAAGGAGAGCAAGAACCCGAGTCCCAGTCCGCCGGTAGCTCCCAGGAGGCCAATCAACAGCCCCTCGTACAAGAAGATTCCAACGATGTGTCCGCGGGTCGCGCCCATGGAGCCGAGCACGCCGACCTCGCGACGTTTCTCCTGCACCATCAGCGTGAGCGTGCCGAAGACACAGAAGCCCGCGATCAAGATGGCGATGCCCAGGGTGACGAACATGGCGAGCTTCTCCAGGGCGAGCGCGCCGAAGAGCTGGCTGTTGCGCTGTTGCCAGGCCTCGGCGTGCAGCTCGGGCCGATGGATGGCGGCCTCGACGCGGGTCGCGATCTGGGGCGCGGCGTCCACGTCGACGACGCGTACGTCGATGCCCGTGATGGCGTCGCCCGTGTTCAAGAAGCGCTGCGCTGCCTCGAGGGTGACGTAGACGACCTTCATGTCGAACTCGTACATGCCGCTGTAGAAGATGCCGGCCACGCGGAAGGGGCGCGACTTGGGGATGGGGCCGGTGGGGCCCAGCTCGCCCAGGGGCGAGACGAAGTCGATCTCGTCCCCGACGTAGAGCCTCAGCGTGCGCGCCAGCTCCTGGCCGACGATCACGCCTGGCAGCACCTCGCGCTCGCCTCCGGGCCCCGCGTGTCGCTCGAGGTTGCGGATGGCGTCGTCGAGTTCTTCCGGGGTCCTGTGGCCCGGCATGGGGACGTCGAGGCCCGTGGCCGTGCCGGTGTCGAGCCCAGCGTCCAGGCTGCCTTCGAGCGCGCGAGGGGGCGCGTCGTGGTGCGCGGGCAGGTCGTCGGGAGGGAAGTCGTCGTCTGGGGGGTCGTCCGACGAGTCGGGCATGATGCGCATGGGCAGGATGGTGCGGCGCTCCTCGGGCGGGAGATCCAGGAGTCGCGCGGGGTGGTCGAGGTACTCGAGGCGACCGTGGGTGAGGTTGCGCACCAGGTCCGTGACCTGCCGGGCGGACGTCGTGTCCACGCCGCGCACCACGGCGCCCGCGATGTTCGAGGTGCTCGAGACCATCACCTCGCCGCGCACGAAGGGCCCCGCGGCCTCCACGCCGGGCGTGTGCCGGACGAGGTTCAGCGTCGGCTCCCAGCCCTCGAAGGTGCCGTGCTCGCGCTCCACCACCACGTGCGCGTCGTTGCCCAGGATCTTCTGCTTCAGATCCATGCGGAAGCCGCCCATCACGCTCAGGACCGTGGTCAACATGGCGGTCGAGACGGCCACGGCCAGGATCGAGAGCGTGCTGATGGTGGCCAAGAAGCCGCTCTTCTTGGCGGCGAGGTGGCGCGCCGCGACCAGCAGGCCGAAGCTGCCTCGCTCGGCGAAGGCCAGCATCGGCCGCACCAGCAGCACCGCCACGCGGATGGCGAAGGTGGCGGTCACGCCCAGGCGCAGCGCCACGAGCATCGTGAGCTCCGAGTGCCCCTCGGGGACCGCGGCGGGCAGCTCGAGGCTCACCCAGCCCGTCGCCGCCAGCAGCAGCGCGTCGATCACCCGCCAGGTCACGCGTCGCACGCCCTGCGGCAAGAGCTTCCAGGCGGCGATGTCGGCGCTCAGCGCGACGAGCGACGCCAGACCCGTGACCGCGGCCAGCAGCGTCAGGCCGTCGTTCACACGCGAGGGCAGGGCCATCAGCACCTCGCTCAGCTCGAAGGTCAGCGCCAGGCCGCCTTCCGTGGCGCGAATCGCAGCCCAGCCGACGCCGAGGAGCAGCACGGGCAGGAGCACGCCGAGCAGAGCGCCCGTCGTTCCCAGGGTGACGAGCCGCCCACGTCCACGCGCGCCCCGCTGCTGCCGGCCCGCGAACCGGGCCACGCTGACGCCGAAGACCAGCAGCAAGAGGCCGACCACTCCGACGCCGATGCCCGCGCCCATGGCCCAGGTCTCGGAGCGTCCCACGGCGGCGAGCACCATGGGCGCGACGGCCGCCGAGCCGCCGATGGCCGCGAGGCAGAGCGGCACGAAGAGACCGAGCGTCAGCGCCAGCCTGAACCGGGACCGCCCCCAGTCGATCCCGATCTCCACTAGGCCTCCGGCCTCAGGAGCGGGAAGAGCACCACGTCCCGGATGGAGGCCTGCCCCGTGAGCAGCATGACCAGGCGATCGACGCCCATGCCGAAGCCCGCGGCCGGCGGCATGCCGTGCGAGAGGGCGCGAACGTAGTCCGCGTCGAAGTCCATCGTCTCTTCGGCGCCGCGCTCGCGTGCGGCCAGCTGAGCGCGGAAGCGATCGGCCTGGTCATCCGGATCGTTCAGCTCGCTGAAGGCGTTGGCCAGCTCGCGACCATCGATGAAGAGCTCGAATCTGTCGACCCACTCGGGATCGAGATCGTTCTTACGTGCCAAGGGCGAGACCGATGCCGGGTATTCGACGATGAACACGGGCACCGAGAGCGATCCGTCCGGCGTGCGGTACATGCGCGTGAGGTCGGGCTCGGCCACGAGTTCGTAGAGCAAGAAGATGCGCTCGCCATGGTCCGCGCACATGCGGAGCTGCTTCGCCGTGGTCGAGTCCGCGCTCGCCGCCTGCGCTTCGAAGAGCGCCTCGAGTCGTGCGGGGTCGTTCAGCGTGGACTCGTCGAGCTCGTCCCAGGCGGTCGAGGCGAAGTCGTCCGTGCCGCTCTTGGCGACGCGGTCGAGGATCGCCTGGCGCATCGGGACTCTGGCCCACTCACCCTCCAGGGTGAACCGTCGCTCTTGGCAGAGGCTGGGGAACTCGGCGCGCAAGTCCGCGTCGGCGGCGCGCAGCATCTCCTCCGTCAGGCGGATCACGTCCTCGTAGGTGGCGTAGGCCTGGTAGAACTCGAAGAGCGTGAACTCCGGGTTGTGGCGCGTGCTCACGCCTTCGTTGCGGAAGGTCCGACCGATCTCGTACACGCGGTCGAAGCCGCCGACCAAGAGCCGCTTCAGGTAGAGCTCCGGCGCGATGCGCAGCTTGAGTGGCAGATCGAGCGCGTTGTGGTGCGTCGAGAAGGGCTTCGCGGCCGCGCCTCCCGTCAGCGAGTGCAGCAGAGGCGTCTCCACCTCGAGGAAGCCTCGGTCGTCGAGGAAGCTGCGGAGACTGCGGATGATGCGCGTGCGCGCGCGGAAGAGCTGCGCCACGTCCGGGTTGGCCCAGAGGTCCACGTAGCGTTCGCGGTAGCGCTTCTCCACATCCTTCAGGCCGTGCCATTTGGCTGGCGGAGGAGCGAGCGCCTTGCCCACGTGGCGGTAGTGTTCGGCGCGCAGCGCGAGCTGCCCCGTGCGCGTCTGGATCGGCGTGCCCTCGATGAAGACGTGGTCCGCGAGGTCGAGCGCCGCGAGCTGTCCCGCCTCCGCCTCGCTCAGATCGTCCTTGCGCACCAACGCCTGCACGTCGCCGTAGGGCGTGCGCACGACCAGGAACGGTCCGCGCTTGGTCATCACGCGGCCGTAGAGGGCGAAGCGCTCCTCCTCGCCGGTCAGCATGTCTTCCGTGGGCAGCTCGGCGCAGCGCGCTTCGTCCTTGGCCAGCGCCACGAGATCCGCGCGCTTGGCCTCCGTCGCCTCGTCGATCCGCAGATCGTTGGGGTAGGGCTGTGACCCGAAGTCGCGCAGGCGCGCTGCCTTCGCCAGGCGCGCCTCACGCATCTCGTCTTCCGTCGCCACGGTCTAGACCTTGTTCTTCCTGGCCTCTTCCTTGTCGGCGCGCTTGTCGGCGCTCGCGAGCAGGTAAGCCTCGATGAAGGGATCGATGTCGCCGTCGAGCACGGCGTCGATGTTGCCTTCTTTGTGGTCGGTGCGCTCGTCCTTGACCATCGTGTAGGGCTGCATGGTGTAGGTGCGGTCTTGGCGGCCGAAGCCGATGTCCTGCTGACCGCTGAGGAAGGCGTCCGCGAAGGCGGCCTCCTTGTCGCGTCGCGCCTTGTCGAACAGGAACCCGCGCAACATCCTGTAGGCGTTGGCGCGGTTCTGATGCTGGCTGCGCTCGCCGTCGCAGCGCACGACGAAGCCCGTGGGGATGTGCTCGAGGCGCACGGCGGACTCGGTGCGGTTGACGTGCTGTCCACCCGCGCCCCCGGAGCGCATGGTGGTGATCTTCACGTCTTCGGGCCTGACCTCGATCTCGGCCTCCGCCACCTCGTCGTCGTCGAGATCGGGCACGACCTTCACGGCGGCGAAGGAGGTCTCGCGGCGGCCGGAGAACTTGCTGATGCGGATCAGGCGATGCACGCCGTGCTCGGCGCGCAAGAAGCCGTAGGCGTAGGGACCCTTGACCGAGATGGTCGCGGAGGAGATGCCCGCCTCGGCACCGGCCGCCTTCTCGAGGAGTTCGCTCTTGAAGCCGTGTCGATCGGCGTAGCGCAGGTACATGCGCAAGAGGATCTCGGCCCAGTCCTCGGCGTCCGTGCCGCCAGCGCCCGAGTTCACGGACAGGATGGCGTCCTTGTCGTCGTCGTCGGTGAGCATGCGCTTCAGCTCGAGACCA
>JAACVI010000256.1 GCA_009992505.1 Myxococcales bacterium | reverse complement strand
CGTCGAGGCTGGCCACGGGCCTGTCCTCGTCCAGATCGTGGAGCCGGAGCGTGGGCTTGTCGGCGCCACCGAGGATGTCCGAGAGGGCGCCCAGGATCGATGCGTCCTGGCCGCAGCGGAAGCTGCCCAGCTCCACGGCGACGAGTCCCTTTGTTTTGGCGACGCGTCGCGCGGCCCAGAGCTTCTCCGCGCAACCCGAGTTGGTCGTCCGCGCCTCTTCGCCTTCGAGCGAGAGCTCCGCCTCGTCGCCCAGGGGAAGCGCGGGGATCCCGATCACGGGCACGCCGCGCGCGGCCAGCGCCGTGGGCACGCCATGACAGACGCCCGGATCGGCGTGGTAGGGCCGCATCAACATCACGGCTACGGCCACTCCGTCGCGCTGAGCGCGCGCGATCACGCGGCTGCCCTGGCGCCGGAGCTCGGCGTGAAAGCGCGCCTGGGCGGCGCGGCCGTGATCGACGGCCCGTCGGTTCTGCGCGCGCGTCACGCCCAAGAGCGCACCGAAGGCCGCGAAGAGTTCGGCCTCGAGCCCCTCGGCGTCGAGCAGGCCGAGGGTCGGCGCGATCCGACGCACGCCTCCGGGCAGCTCGCCGGTCTCGCAGCGCAGCGCGGCCGCCGTCGTGTAGGGCGTGGCCGCGACCACGGGGCAGGACGCGGTGTCCGCGCTGCCACGCACGGCGATGGTGGCGTGGCTGATGCTGGGCATGAAGAGCGTCGAGACCTCTGGACGCTTCAGCAACCAGTCCACGTGGGAGAGTACGAGCTTGGCCGGGAAGCAGGGATCGTTGGCGCCGAAGCGCTGACCTCCATGAAAGAGTTCGGGCGAAGTGGGCGGACTGAGGAGAAGCTTCTCCTCAGGGACGCCGAGGGCTCGCAAGTAGTGAAGAAGGAGCGGCGCCGAGCGATAGAGCGCCATCACGCGCGGGACGCCGATCGTGGGACAGTCGCGCAAGATCGGCGTGTCTTCGGGGTTCGGGAGCAGGCGGCGGAAGAGCAGGCGCGCTTCGAGCGAGACGAGATCGGCGGCGTGGGCGCGACTGCGCGTGGGCGCTCCCTCCACCGAGGCGCCGCGCTCGCAGGTATGACCGACGACCAGGGTCTGGGGCGCGCCCTCGAGATCGAGGAAGGTTCGCTGACAGGAGAGCTCGCAGCGCTCACAGCGCGTCTCGGGACCGCGCCGGCTGCGCATCTTGGCTTGGGCGACATGCGCGAGGCCGCGGAAACGCGTGGCGCGACCGCGACGCTCGCGCGCCCCGGCGAGGGCGGCGCCGATCGCGCCCGCGAGCTCCGGATGGGGATGAAGCAGAACCTGCTTGCCGCGCGCCGACAGGTAGCGTGACTGGGCCAAGGCGACCGCGAGGTTGCGATGCGCACCACCGGTCAGCAGGAAGCGTCGGCCGAGCTGCGCGAGCGGCGTCGGCATCACGAACTGCCAGATGTTGCGCGGGATCGACCACGCGAGCCCGGCCAGGATCTCGTCGCTGTCGAAGCCGTCGCGCCGGAAGGTGACGCGATCCGTGTCCATGAAGACGGCGCAGCCCACGCCGAAGCGCGCGGCGCGCGACGCGGCGAGGGCGCGCTCGCCGAAGTCCTCCATCGGGATCCCCAGATCCTGCGCCGACGCAGCGAGGAAGGAGCCGAGCCCCGCCGAGCATTGGTTCGAGATGTGGAAGTCGCGCACGTAGCCCGTCTGCACCTCGAGCACCTTCACGTCGGTGCCGCCGACGTCGACCACGACGTCGACCTCCGGATCGACGGCCAAGGCGGAGAGCAGGTGAGCCACGGTCTCGACCGGAGCCGCGTCCGCACCCAGGGCTTGCTCGATGAAGTGGGCGCCGTAGCCCGTCACTCCCGCCGACGCGATCGAGAGCGTCACGCCCTCGGCGCGCGCCCACGTCTGAAGCTCCCCGAGGCGCGCGCGCGTGTCCTGCCAGGGATCGCCCGACGAGACTCCGTAGGCGCTGGTCACGAGCGCCCCCGACTCGTCCACGAGCGCGGCCTTCACCGTCGTCGAGCCCGCATCGATGCCGAGGTGGAGCGGGCCCGAGGCGGAAGCCAGACCACCCCCCGGGCGCAGCGCGTCGCGGAGCGTCTCGAGCTGTTGGCTCGCCTCGACCGAATCGAGCAGGCCTTCGAGCGGCTCCCGTCGCGGCAAGACACCCAGCGTCAGCGCGTGGGCCTTTCGCCCCTGCGCGGCGTTCAGCGCGGCGCCGATCGCGGGGTAGAGCTGCGCATCCGGCGGCACGCTCACGGGACCCGGCTCGATGTCCCGGCGTCGCCACAATTCCATCAGCGCCTCGCGCCAGGCCCGGGCCAGCACCGGCAGATGGGCGTGGGGGCCGCCCAGCAAGAGCACGGGTGGCCGCGGCACGCGACCCCGCGCGAGTACGGCCAGGTTCTGCAGCACGATGGCCCGCGCGAGGGCGCTCACGGCGTGCTCGCGACTCGCGCCCCGCTCCAGAAGATTCACCACGTCGGTCTCGGCGAAGACGCCGCACTTCGCCGCCACCTCGAGCGCTCCCGTGAGCGTGAGCGAGGCGAGCCAGTCGCTCGTCAGTCCGAGGCGACCGATGACGCGATCCAGCGTCGCGCCCGTACCGGCGGCGCAGCGGTCGTTCATCTGCATGTCGTCGCTGGCCGGATCCTCGGCCAGGAAGACCAGCTTGGCGTCCTGTCCTCCCAGCTCCACTACGGAGCCCATGCCCGGATGCCGACGTCGCACGACGGCCACGGCGGCCTCGAGTTCGTGCACGGGGGTCGCGCCGAGCTCCTGGGCCAGGCTCACGCCGACGGAGCCCGTGACGCCCCGCGCGCGAAACTCCCCGAGCCCGCCGAGCTCGTCGAGCAGCTCCGCCACCGCCTCATGGAGCTGGCCGCGGTGGCGGCGAATGCCATGCGCCAACAGCGCGCCGCTGGCGTCGACCACGACCGCCTTCGCCGTGGTCGAGCCCACGTCGATGCCCAAGAAGAGCGAGTCAGTGGCCGCGCTGCCCATCGCCCCAAGCTAGCGCACGGCGCTTGGTGGGGCCGTCGGAAATCACACACGCGGCCCGCTTCGCCTTGCGTCGCTTCGGGTCGGCCTCGATGCTGCGCCCATGGAGACCATCGTGCTCAGCGTGGCCGGTGTCGATCCCTCGGCGGGCGCGGGCTTGCTGGCGGATCTCGAGACGTTTCGCACCCATGGCGCGCGCGGCGTGGGTGTGGTCTCCCTGCTCACGGTGCAGAGCAGCCGCGGGGTCTCGCGCGTGCATGTCCTGGACGCCGAGCTGGTGCGTGATCAGCTCGCGGCGCTCTTCGAAGACCTGCCCATCGCTGCCGTGAAGACGGGGGCTCTGGGCGACGCCGCCGTGGTGCGGGCGGTCGCCGATGCGCTGGCGGACTTTCGCGGCCCCATCGTGGTCGATCCGGTGGCGTGCAGCAGCAGCGGCGCCGTGCTGCTCGACGACGCCGGCCTCGAAGCCCTGCGGGACGCGCTCTTTCCGCGTGCGACCCTGGTGACGCCCAACCTCGCGGAGGCCAAGCGGCTCACGGGCCTCGAGGTGCATGACCTCGCGTCGATGGCGCAGGCGGCGGCGCAGCTGCGTCAGCTCGGGCCAGGCGCGGTGCTGGTGAAGGGCGGGCACCTCGACGGCGCCCCGACGGACCTTTGGCTCGACGCGGACGGCGTGATGGAGCTGCGTGGGGAGCGCGTCTCCACGCGCCACAGCCACGGCACGGGCTGCGCGTACGCCTCGGCCATCGCTGCGCGCCTGGCGCTGGGAGAGTCGCCGCGGCGGGCCGCCGACAACGCGCACCGCTGGTTGCTCGACGCGCTGCGCGCCGCGCCGGGCCTCGGCGGCGGCTCGGGACCGCTCGAACTTCGCGTCCCGCCACCCCCAATCGCGGACAGGTGAGCGTTCTCACCCGTTGTGTGCTATAGCTGTCTAGGGACAGCGCACAGCATGACGACGGTCACGGAGACGGCGAAGCGGATCTTCCGCGAGGATGACGAAGAGGCCATCCGCGAAGGAGACTTGGCCAGGCTCTGCTCCGATCCGGGACTCGCCCAGCGCTTCGCCCAGCGGCTCACGGAGGCCGCTCGCAACATCTCGCCCGGTACGCGTTTCAGCGTCGAGGACCTGCGCGACATCCTCGAGGTAGCGGCTCGTGGCCTGCCCCAGGAGCGCGCGCGCATCCTCGAGGGTCGTCACTTCCGTAAGCGCTTACGTGAGCAATGCGGCCTCGCGGACCGCTACGGCGACGCCTTCGCGTGCGCCGTCGTCAGCTTGGCGCCCAACCTCGACACGCACGCCTATCAGAGCGTGCTCGACGCCGTCACGGACGGACTCCGGCGCACGGACATGCTCTTCCTCTATCGCCGCCGCTTCGCGCTGATCTTGCCGCGCATGCGCGTCGAGGCGCTCGCTTCGCTGATCGAGCGAATCCGCAATCTGGTCGCGGTGGGCGCGGGCGAAGCCGTCGTCAGCCGCATCGACTCGCTGGTCTTCCCGAACGACAAGTTCGAGGAGTCGCGCGAGGTGCTGGACTGGGCGGAAGACCAGCTGCGCTGATCTCTGCGTTCTAGGGCGGCAGGGTTCTGGGACGGCCGCGTTGTCGCGCCGCGAGACGGACGCGCTGGCGACGTCGGGTCCCTGAAACGCCGCGAGCGGCCGCGAAGGCCCATGCCTACGCGTCCGCTCGCGAAGATGCCTCCCCAAGGAGGCGCTCGTCCGCTTCAGGCCGCGAGCTGGGGATCCGACTGGGGATCGGCGCCAAAGGCGTTCGGTCCCGCAGTGCCGGCCGTGATCGCCAGGATCAGGTTGTACAGCGGGATCAGCAAGAACCAGCCGCTCTTGTCCACGTCGTGCATGCGTCGCACGCCCACGGCGATGCCGGGCACGAGCACGGCGAGGGAGTACAGGCTCCCGATGATCGGCACATGGATCAATCCGCCGACGACGTCCAGCACGAAGGAGATGATCACGTTGAACAGGAAGAAGTACCAGTACTCGCTTCGTGTCGCCCGTCCATCGAACCTCGCGTAGTTCTTCAATGCCTTGATGTAATAACTCATACGACGTTCCTTTCAGTGCCTCCCTGAGGCCCTAGAAATCACAAATCACTGGAGAGTATTCAAACCACCCTCGGCCCGCGCATCCCCCACGCGGGCTCACTAGCGCCCGCATCATCACCGTCCCCACCCACGTCTGCAAGTGAAGTCTCGTGTGTCCACAAGTGGAGACACCTGGCACGATTTGCACCCCTGAGCCCCGTCGGCGATGATGCGCCGTCATGGCGCGAACAGGACTCACGGGCCGGGTGGCCGCGCTGGACGTCGAGCGCGTCTTCCTCGACTTCGTCCGCAACGCCAACCAGGTGGGCAAGATGTCCCGCACGGTGCGCGCCGACTCGCTGACGAGCACCGACGCCGACCGCACCGCGCGCCACGTGCCGGTGATGGCCGACGCCGCCGACAGCTCCTCGCCGTTGCTGCTCACGATCAAGAAGCCGCTCTCCGGGCCCCCGGCCGCCAAGCGTCGAACGCCGGAGCCTTCGCTGCTCGCAGGTCCAGGGGAGCGCACCCAGCGGGTCGAGGCCGCGCTGGTCGTGCCCGACGTGGGCTCCATCCGGCCGCCCGAGCCGCCCGTGCCGGAGCGTGTCGAGGATGGGCAGATGCCCGCGGGTGAGCTCGACCGGCAGCTCTCCGACATGGCCGTGCTCTTGCGTTACGGCCATCACGACGAGGTCGGCCAGCGCCTCGACGCCTTGCTGCGCGAATACCCCCAGGATCTGCTCCTGCTCAAGCGGGTCGCCCAATTCCACCTCGAGACCGAGAACCCGCACCTGGCCAAGGAGTGTCTGTTCCAGCTCGCGAGCGTGCTCTTCGAGCGCCGCAACGTCGTGGGCATGCGCCAGGCGCTCGAGCAGGTGCTGGTGATGGAGCCGGCGAACAAGCGCGCCAACAAGCTGCTCGGGCTGCTCGAGGCGCGTCCCGACAGCGATTGACCCGCGGCGGGTCGGCGCATCCGGGCGCTAGCCGAGGTGTTGCCAGAGGGGTCCGCTCAGGCCTCGTCGGCGCAGCAGGCTGAAGCGGCGGGCGTCGAAGCGCTTGCCCAGGGGCGGCACGACCCAACGTCCCTGGCTCGCGGCCTGCGCGCTCAACAGATCCAGGATGCTCTGCCTCAGCTCCGTACGGGGGCTAGCGGAGGGCGGGACCAGCGCCTCCGCGTCGTCGTTCCAGACCATCAAGATCGCCGCCGACGGCGCCAGGTCGACGATGAAATCGAGGCTGCGCTTCACCTCGTCCAGGGTCTCCCCGGGTGTGCCCAGCAGGAAGGTGTGGCAGTCGAGCAGCCCGGCGCTCTCGGCCACGCGATGGGCTTCGCGGATGGCCGCGGCGTCGAAGCTCTTGCCCAGCTTCGCGAGCACGGTGTCGCTGCCCGAGTCGGAGCCGACCTCGATGCCCACACAGCCCGCGGCGACCATGTGCTCGGCCAGCTCGCCGTCGAAGCCCAGGGGGTTCGCGTAGCAGGTCCACGGCAGGTCGATGCCACGCTCGGCGATCGCGTCGGAGACCGCGAGGGCGTGGCGACGGGGCAGATTGAAGACCGAATCGACCACGAAGAAGTGGTCCACCTCGGGTGCCTCGAGGCGGATGTGCTGAAGCTCGTCGGCGACGTGGGACGGCGGACGCAGGCGGCTCTGATGTCCCTCGATGGTGGGGTAGGTGCAGTAGCTGCAGTGCAGAGGGCAGCCGCGCTTCGTCTGCACGGACTCGATGCCGCTCGCCGCGTAATGCCTGCGGTCCACGCGTCGGCGCGAGACGAACTTCAGCGTCGCCAGGTCCACGAAGGGGGGCATCGTGCGCGGGGCGTGAGCGCGCCCCTCGACGCGACGGTAGAGTCCGGCGACCTCGGCCGTGTCCCCTCCCGTGGTCAGCGCCTCGACCAACGCGGGAAAGACGACCTCCCCTTCTCCCGCGACGCCGAAGTCGGCCCCGAGCCGCTCGAGCAGCGCTTCGGGCATCAGGCTGTAGCCACCGCCTCCGAGCACGACGGGGGCCTCGCTGACCTCGCGCACGGCCGCGACCAGGCGCGCGTAGGCCTGCACGTTGCTGTGGGCGTCGCTGTAGTCCGCCGACTGAAGATTCCGGAGCGAGAGCGCGACCAGCTCGGGCTTCTGTTCCCGCACGAAGTCGCGCAGCGCGCGCTCCGGTTCGGGCTCGAAGCAGAGGTCGAGGAAGAGCCGCTCGTGGGTCGACGGACAGGCCTCGAGCACCGAGAGCAGGCCCAGAGGGATGACGGGATCCGGGAGGACCTCCCGATTGGCGGCGACGAAGGCGATGCGCACGACCGTGTCCTCGCGTGAATCGCGCCCTCGCTCCTTGATCCCGATCAAGACCGAGAGCGCGGGCCTGTTTCATCTATGCGCGTGGCTTGTCCCCGCCCCATTCGCGCGAGCACCCCTCCACGAGCGACAGTGGCCGTCTCCGAGTTCGGTTCTGCTCGCTCGCGGGAGCGCACTCGCCGCCATGGCAGGCCGCACCGCCTGCTCCAGCTTCCGCGCGTGCTGATGAGCTACGCCATCTTCGCGTCCTTCTTTCTCGTCGGCGGCCTCATCTGTCTCTTCGCCGCGCCGCGTCTGCTCTTCGGCCGTCCATCGCCCCACGCCCAGCGTCGCTACCGCTCCGCGATGAACCACGGCTTCGAGCGCTTCATGGCCATGCTCAGGGCGCTGCGTCTGGTCGACTATCGCTTGCCCCCGCGTCCGGCCGACCACCCCGGAGGCGCCTACCTGTTGATCGCGAATCACCCCGGCCTGCTCGACGTGGCGCTGCTGCTCGCGGCCTGCCCCGAGGCCGTCTGCCTGGTGAAGGCCGAGTGGTATCGCTTCCCGCTCCTGGGTCCGCTGCTGCGCCTCGGCGATCACATCCCGGGTCCGGGGATCGACGTGGGCCTGGACGACACGAGCACGGAGAGCGCGACGCCCGTGGTCGAGCGTATCGAACAGAAGCTACGCGAGGGTGTGCCGGTGGTGGTCTTCCCGGAAGGCACGCGTTCTCCCTGGCGCGGACTCAGGCGTTTTCATCGCGGCGGCATCGAGGCCGCTGTGCGCGCGTCCGTGCCCGTGGTGCAGGTCTTCCTCGACCTGGATGGACCCTTCCTGGCGAAGGGACAGCGGCTCTGGGAGCTGCCCGCGCGTCCTCGCTACCTCTTCGAGTGGCTCGGCCGGGTCGACGCCGGGGCGGTGGGGGATTCGCGCGAGATCGCGCGCGCCTCGCGACGAACCTATCAGACGCGCATGGCGCGAATTCCGGAGTGAACATGAAGGTTCGATTGATCTACCCGCGCTTCGAGCGCTTCCTCGAGGCCTACCCCGAGCTGGCCGATGTGCCCTCCATCGCCGGCCTGTGGGAGTTCAAGATGCCGCCCGCCCTGGGCGTCCCCATGCTCGCGTCGATGATGCCCGACGACATCGAGTGGGCGGCCACGGACGAAAACGTCACGCCCATCGACTACGACGAGGACGTCGATCTCGTCGCGCTGAGCTTCTTCACGCCCCAGGCCTCGAGCGCCTTCGAGGTCGCGGACCGCTTCCGCGCGCGCGGCGTGACGGTGGTGATGGGCGGCATGCACACCACGCTCAACCCCGACGACTCGGCGCG
>JAACVI010000255.1 GCA_009992505.1 Myxococcales bacterium | reverse complement strand
TCCGAGGATGAGCCGGGATCCGAAGGCGAGATGACGACTTCGGAGGACGAGCTGCGCGACGCTGTCGCGGCGGTGGCGATAGTAGAGGAATAGTCCTCTGGCGCGGTCTGGACTCCGAGCCGGCGGGCCCGAGGGCGCCCGCTGGCGCGGAGCGTATCCGTATCCTAGGCTCCGGCCTTCCCACCTGTTCAGGTGTGGGGGGCAGGAGTTAGCCATGCAGAGAATCCTAGCGCTCGCGACCGTCACCGCATCGGCGGTCGCGCCTGGCATGGCCACGGGTCAGGCGACCGAGTTCGGCGTCCCCCAGGCGACCGAGGTCGCCCAACCGCCAAATGCCATGGGGCCTTCGGCTCCCATCGCTGCGAGTGAGACTGACTTCGGCGTCGAAGGCGCCTCGGACCGGCGGGATCCCACCAAGCTGGCCCTGGCGCGGGCGCTCGACGAGCGGATGACGGTGTGGCGCTCGCCCCACGGTCGGCGTGTGTACGTGCGCAGCTGCCGGCAGGCGCCAGGCATCCAGGGCGGTTGCCGGGCGCGCATCGTCGCGCTGGTTCAGCTGCTGGTGGACGTCGGTCGTGAGCGCGGCGTGGATCCATTCCTGCTGGCGGCGATGGCGCTCCGGGAGAGTGGATTGAACCCCTACGCGCTCGGTGGAGCCGGAGAGCGTGGCATCGTCCAGCTCCACCCGAGGGGCGTGGGTAGCCGCGTGCGCTTCGTGCGCAGCGAGTCCTACCGTCGCAGCTGCCGTCGCCGAGCCGACTCGTGTCAGCGCGAAGTCGTGGACGCGGGCGCCCGCCTGCTCGCGCGAGCCATGCACAGCTGCGACTCGGTGGTCGAGGCGCTCGGAGCCTACAACGGCGGCGAGTGCCGGGAGACCGAGTACGGTCATCGGATCCTGGAGGAGCGCGCCGGCCTGGTTCGTCTGGCCAAGGCCTCACCCCTCGAGACGGCCCACCTCGTAGACTAGCGTCCGCGTTTCGAGCTAGCTCGAACGCTTCGCCTCGCGCACCAGGCGCTCGAGCCCTTCGGACGTGGCCAGGGCGATCACCTCGACCCGCTCGGTCGCGCGCGGGCCGCCCGTCACACCGTCTGCGCATAGCAGCGCGACCGTGCGCCCGGCCACCTTCAGCCCCTCGACCACCAGCGTCCCGTTGCCTCCGGCGATGGCGGCGCGAAATAGCTGGTCCGCCGCCGTGTCGCCGTAGGGACCGACATGGTGCTCGCCCGATTGGACCACGTCGCGCAGCACGCCCGGGCTCTTGACCGGGATCCAGAGGTTGCGCACGGCCTCCGCCGAGACGCCCGGGCCGCGGCCATCCCATCCCTTGAGCACGTCTCGACGAATGGCCAGGAGCACGGCGCCGCGGGCCAGGGCGCAGGTGGCCTCGGTGGCGATGGCCACCAACTCGTCGCGGGTGCTCGCGTCGCGCAGGGCGGTCAGGGTCGGACCGAGCTGCGGCAGGGTCACCGAGGCCTCGGGGGCTGCGGGTGGCGGTCGGCTCTCGGAGAGAGGCCCCCAGCTGTCGAGGGGATGGGGTTCCGGGGGAGGCGCCGAGCTCCTGCGGTTCTCCCAGGCGGGGCGCTCGAGGACGGGCACCACGTCGTGTTCCGGCTCCCCGAACGGGTCCTTCCGTGAAGCGCCGGCAGAGTCCGCGCGGGTCTGGGGAGCGCTGGCGCGGGTCTTGGGAGCGCTGGCGCCGGTCTTCGCTGCCGCTTGGGTCGGGGGCGCCGGGGTCGGAGGAGTCGGCGCGGGCTTGTACTCGGCGGTGCGCCTGCCCGAGAAGGTGCGCTGGTTCTCGTGCGGGCGCTCGAAGGTGCGCTGGGGCGGCACCGCGGGGGTGGGCACGGCCTTGCGTCGCACCAGGGGCATGACGGGCTCGGGCGCGCTCGGCGCCTGGTTGACGCTCCCGGCTGGGGCGCGTCGCCGCACCAACTCGAGCACGGGCTCCTCGCTGCTGACGCGCGAGCGCTGCGCGCGGTTGGTCATTGGATGCCGCTGCTCGATGGCGTGCAGAAGCTCGAGATGTCGGGCGACGCGCGGCAGGATCTCGCGACCCGTGACGCGGGTCAGCTCCCTGAGCGCGTGCTTGTCCCAGGGGTCGAGCATCGCCACCACCAGCGCTTGACCGTCGACGGCGATGGGCAGGGCGTGGAGCGACCGCGCCATCTCGCCGGGGACCAAGGCCGAGATATCCTTCGGCGTTGCGTCCATCTCCTCGCGGCTGGCGAGTGGTCCCGCGCCCTCGGCCACGAAGAAGCCCGCGAGCGCGTCCTCCGAAACGACCGAGGTGACGAGCGCACGCACGAAGCGAGTGCCGGTCCCGACGTCGGCCGGCTTTGCCTCCGCGACCTCGCTCGAGGTCACGACGCCGGCAGCGATGAGCCGCTCGCCGAGTTGCTCGATCATAGGTCTCTCGTACAGGTGGCCCGGTGGCGGGTCAAGCCACGCTCTCGCCTCCTTTCGTCCAAACGCGCGCCCGCTCGCGCAGGCTGGTAGGCTGCTGCGGTGAGCCTCGTCCTACACATCGAAGATGACCCTCGAAGCCGTCGCCTGGTGGAGAAACTGCTCGTCGCAGCAGGACACGAGGTGATGGAGACATCCAGCGGTCTCGAAGGCGTTCGCATGGCCAGCGAACGCCGCCCGGACCTCGTGCTCGTCGACATCAACATCCCTGACCTCGATGGCTACGAGGTGACGTTGCGCCTGCGCGGTATCCCCGCGCTCGAGAACGTGCCCGTGGTCGCGATCACGGCCGAGGGCGACCGTCAGACCAGCCTCGCGGTCGGAGCCGACGGCTACATCGGCAAGCCCATCGACGCGCGTCGCTTCGTGCGCACGGTCGAACGCTACCTGGCTGGGCATCGTGACGCCGTGGACGAGAGCGGGGAGATCCTGCTGCGCGCGCGCACGCAGAAGATCGTCGAGCGCCTGGAGAAGAAGGTGGTCGAACTCTCCGACGCCAACCGCAAGCTGCAAGAGATGGCCTCGCTCCGGCGCGAGTTCCTGCGCAACACGAGCCACGAGCTGGCGACGCCGCTGACGCCCGTGGTCGGCTACCTGAAGCTGCTCCTCGCCGGGGAGTTCGGGCCGCTCGAAGAGTCCCAGCGGACCTGTCTGCAGTCGGTTCAGAGCTCCGCGGATCGCTTGCGAGCGGTCGTCGACACGCTGCTCGACGTCAGCGCCTTCGAGAGCGGCCGCATGGAGTACTTCCCGCGCGACTACGACTTCCTGGACGTCGCGCGCGACGCCCTGACGCGCGTCGGTGCGGCCGCCGCCGATCGCGGCATCTCCCTGGAGCTGGAGCCCGCGGCGCTGGGCATGCCGGCCGCGGGAGACGCCGACATGTTGCTTCGCTCGATGCTCCACCTGCTCGACAACGCCATCAAGTTCAGCGCCAAGGGCGGACGCATCGCCGTGGCCGTGCGCAGCTACGGACAGGGCGAAGAGCTGCACTACGCGCTCCTGGTGGCGGACGATGGGCCAGGCATCCCCGCTTCGCGTCGCGAGCTCGTGCACGAGATCTTCTACCAGGTGGACGGCTCCGTGACGCGTGCTCACGGCGGCATCGGTCTTGGGCTGGCCTTCGCGCGTCACGTCGCGCGCGCTCACGGTGGCGACGTCCGCGTCGAGAGCCCGCCCGTGCTTGAGGTCGCCGGCGCCCTGCTGACGGGCACCCTCGTCTGCCTCGAGGTCGCGCCCCACATCGAGCCTGCCTGACGCGTGATCTACCTCGACCATCACGCGGCCTCTCCGCCGAACGAAGAGGTGCTCGACGCCATGGACCGCGCCGCGCGCGAGGCCTGGGGCAATCCATCGAGCACGCACGCTGTCGGTCGCCGCGCCCATGCGCTTCTGGAGCGAGGACGTGATCAGGTGGCCGCGGCCTTCGGGGCGCGAGCCCGGGACGTCATCTTCACCTCGGGCGGCACCGAGGCGTGCAACCTGGGTGTGCTGGGCCTCGCCTCCGAAGCGCGGGGCATCCTCACCAACGCCATCGAGCATCCGGCCGTGTCGGCGGCCGTCGAGCGACTCGAGGTCAGGGGCTTGCCTGTGGTGCGGCTGTCCGCGCGCGCCGACCTCGCGCCCGACCTCACCGCCATGCAGCGGGCGTTGCCGGAGCCAGGCTGGTTGGTGGTCTGGCAATGGGTGAACCACGAGACGGGAGCGGTGCAGGCCATCGAGGGCTACGCCGCCGCCTGCCGAGCGGCGGGTGCGCGCCTCTTCGTCGACGCGACCCAGGGTGTGGGCAAGCTGCCGCTCGGCGCGACACTGTCCGGAGCCCACGCCTTCGCCATCGCGGGCAGCAAGCTCTCCGGTCCCGCGGCTTCGGGCGCGCTCGTGCTCGGCAACGGCGTCGAACCGACTCCGCAGCTGGTCGGCGGCGGTCAGGAGAGTGGGCGACGGGGCGGCTCCCCCAACGTGTCCTCCGCCGTCGGACTGGGTCTGGCCTGCGCAGCCTTGGCGGCGCGACTCGAAGCGATGCCGCGCGTCGAGCTCCTGCGCGACCGACTCGAGGCCCACCTCGTCAGCCTCGGTGGCGTCGTGAATGGCGCCGAGGGGCCGCGCGTGTCGACGGTCGTGAACGTCTCCCTGCCGAGCTGGCGCAGTGACCACCTGGTGGCCGCGCTCGACGTGGAGGGCCTCGCCTGTTCGAGCGGCGCCGCCTGTTCGAGTGGGCTCGGCCAGAGCTCGCCCGTCCTCGGCGCGCTCTATCCCGACGACGGCTGGCGCGCGAGCCACGCCCTGCGGCTGAGCCTCGGTCCCACGACGACCGAAGCCGAGGTCGAGCAGGCGATGGTGATCCTGAGCAAGGTCGTCGCACGTGCATCACGCCCCTGAGGCGCCTCGACGCAGTCGAGCTTCGATCATGGAAGTTCGATCGGCACGCGCTT
>JAACVI010000254.1 GCA_009992505.1 Myxococcales bacterium | reverse complement strand
GTCCGCGACCGTGTCCGCGACCGTGTCCGTGATTGGAGTTCGACTGGGGTCTGCGGGCTCAGACGGGGTCGAGCCGCGAGCGCCCTCGCAGCCGCCGACCGAGCGGTACACCGGTAGCGCGACCGAGGTAGTGAGAAGGTAAGCCGCGGATCGGCCGCGGCTGGGCCCGCAGACGCTACTCTTCGCGCGGGACGTCGAGCAGACGCGCGAGCAAGGCGCGATCTCCCTGGACCGCCGTGCGCTGCAGGTAGAAGCGCAGGCCACGCAGACCGCCGAGCTCCTCGCCTCCGCCGGCGCGTCCCGGACCGCCGTGGATGCAGGACGGCAGCACCATGCCGGGCGGGATCGTCTGATCGGCGACCTTGCGACTGCCGACGAGCACGCGACCGCTGTGCGGCGCGAGACCGAGCACGAGCTCCGTGAGCGCCTGCGTGTCGTCGCCGTAGATCGTGGCGAGCAAGCTGCCACCACCGCGCGCCACGAGCTCGATGGCCTCGCCGACGCCGTCGTAGGGCATCAGCGTCGTGACGGGTCCGAAGACCTCGAGCCGATGCACGAGCGCTGCCTCCGTCGGCTTCGGCTGCGTGAGCAGCGTGACCGGGACGAAGTAGCCCTTCCCCTCCGGAGCCTCGCCTCGGAACGTCCGCTCGGCGCCCTCGTCCATCAGCGCGCGGATGCCTTCGACCACGTCGCGCTTCTGCTGCGCCGTCGTGAGCGGGCCCATGCGTACGCCCTCGTCGCCGGGCACGCCGACCTTCGTGCGCTCGAGCTCGGCGCTCAGATCCTCCTGCGCCGCAGTGAGCAGCTCGCGCGGCACGAGCACGCGGCGCGTCGCCGTGCACTTCTGGCCCGACTTCTGCGTGACCTCGCGCGCCACGTCGCGCACGAAGAGCTGCCAGACCTCGGAGCCGCGCTCGATGCCGGGCGCCACCACGGTGGAATTCAGGCTGTCCGCCTCGACGTTCAGGCGCACGTTCTGCTCGATCACGTTGGGCAAGCTGCGCAGCGTGCGGCCCGTCTCGGCCGACCCGGTGAAGGCCAGCGCGTCCCCCGAACGCAGGTGGCTCAACAGATCGCCGGCGCCGCCGCAGACCAGGGAGAGCGCGCCTTCGGGCAGGATCTCCGAGTCGACGATGCGCTTCACGCATTCGTAGGTCAGCCACGAGGTGGCCGTGGCCGGCTTGGTCACGACGGGCACGCCGGCGAGGATCGCGACGGCGGCCTTCTCGGCGAAGCCCCAGGCGGGGAAGTTGAAGGCGTTCACGTGCACGGCCACACCGCGCAGGGGCAGCTCGACGTGGTAGCCCCAGAAGCGCGAGGAGCGCGTGAGCTGTTCGCCCTCGTCGGGTGCGAGCCAATGGCGCGCGCCGAGGCGCTTGCCCAGGGATCCGTAGTAGGCGAGCGTGCCGGTGGCACCGTCGATGTCGAACTTCGCGTCTCCCCGAGGAGTGCCCGCGCTCTTGGCGGAGATCTCGATCAGCTCGTCGCGATCGTCGTGCAGACGCTTGCTCATGGCCGTGAGCAGCGCGCCACGCTCGGCGAAGGTGAGCGCGCGCAGAGCCGCTCCGCCTCGCTCGCGGGCGAACTCGAGGGCGGCGGCGAAATCGAGCCCTGCCGTGCTCGCTTGCGCCACGATCTCGTCGGTCGAGGGGTCTCGGAGAGCCGCACCCTCGCCCTCGCCCGGCTCCCAACGTCCACTCAGATAGCTTTGGAGTCGAATCATCGCGGCACCCTGGCAAGCGCCGCCTCGGACCGCCGTGCGAAGGCTCACGAATGCGGGCCGCCGTGGGGTCCTTGGGAGCCGCGAGCCCTGTGGCCGTGGCGCGGCGTTGAGGGTAAAAGCTTGGCCATGAAAAGTTACGCCGCTCTGGAACGCGCCGCCAAGGCGTGGTTGGAAGAAGACCCGGACCCCAAGACCCGCGCGGAGCTCGAGGCTGTGCTCGAAGCGCGGGACGAGGCGGGGTTGAACCAACGCTTCCTGGGGCCGCTCGAGTTCGGCACCGCCGGCCTGCGAGGGCTGCTCGGAGCGGGTCCGCACCGCATGAATCGCGTGGTGGTGCAGCGCGCCACGGCGGGCCTCGTGGCCTATCTGTTGGAGCAGATTCCGGACGCTCGCGAGCGCGGCGTGTGCATCGGCTACGACGGGCGACGCATGAGCGAGGTCTTCGCGCGCGACGCCGCCGAAGTGGTCGCGGGCGCGGGCGTGCTGGCGCGGGTCTTCCCCCACGTGGCGCCCACCCCTCTGCTCGGCTTCTCCGTGCTCGATCGAGACGCCGCCGCCGGCATCGTGATCACGGCCAGCCACAACCCGCCCGAGTACAACGGCTACAAAGTCTTCTGGGGCAACGGCGCCCAGATCATCCCGCCCCACGACGAAGGCATCGCCGGCCGCATCGCCGCCGTGGGCAAGCTCGAGTCCCTGCCTCGCATGACGCGCGCCGAGGCCGAAGCGCGCGGCCTGTACGAGGTGCTCGACGAAGCGCTCGAACGCCGGTACCTGGACGCCGTGCGCGCCATGGCCATCGAGCCCAACGTCGCCACCGATGTCTCCATCGCCTACACGGCGCTGCATGGCGTGGGCGCCCCCTTCACCGAGGCGGCGCTGCACGAAGCTGGCTTCGAGCACGTCGCGAGCGTCCCGGAGCAGCGCGAACCCGACGGCGAGTTCCCCACCGTCGCCTTCCCCAACCCCGAGGAAGACGGCGCCCTCGACCTGGCGCTCGCGCTGGCGGACGAGGTGCACGCGGAGCTGATCCTCGCCAACGATCCCGACGCCGATCGCCTGGCCGTGGCCGCGCGCGCCAAGAGCGGCGGGATGGTGCGCCTCTCGGGCAACGAGACCGGCTGCATCTTGGCGCACTACCTGCTCGAGCGCGGGCCGAAGCACGACAAGCCCTTCGTGCTCTCGAGCCTGGTCAGCTCACCCATGCTGGGCGTGATCGCCGCGGCCCACGACACGCATTGGGAGGAGACGCTCACGGGTCACAAGTGGATCCAGAACCGCGCCCTCGAGCTGGAGGCGGAGGGCGGCACCTTCGTGCTCGGCTTCGAAGAAGCGCTGGGCTACGGCGTGGGCAACCTGGTGCGCGACAAGGACGGCGTGTCCGCGGCGCGCGTGATGGCGGAGCTGGCGGCCTACTACAAGAGCCAGGGCGGGAGCGTGCTCGAGGAGCTCGAGCAGATGGCGCGACGCTACGGCCTGTTCATGAGCCGACAGGTCTCGCTCGTGCTGCCCGGGGAAGAGGGCGCGGCGCGCATCCGAGGCTTGATGCAGGCGGTGCGTGCAAAGGGGCCCACGGAGGTCGCGGGCCGCGCGGTGCTGCGCAGCTCGGATCTGATCGCGTGCGAGCGTCGGTCGGCCTCGGGCGAGGTGACTCCGACGGGGCTTCCGCCGAGCGACGTGCTCGCCTTCGATCTCGAGGGCGGTCACCGCATCATGCTGCGGCCGAGCGGCACCGAACCGAAGCTGAAGTACTACTTCGACGTGCGCGTCGATCTCACGAAGGGCGAGGGCATGGCACAGGCCCGCGCGCGGGGCGAGGCCCTGCTCGACGAGCTGGTTCAGGCGTTCCGCGGCCGCTTCGAGTAGCGGCGGGGGCGGCGATCACTTCGGCGTGGGATCGCCGAGCAGCGTGTTGGTGAGCGCGGTCCAGCGCTTGGCGTGCTCCGCGTCGCGACGCGCGCGTTCGCCCAGATAGCGATGATGCAGCATGGGCGTGGCGCCGGAGTCGGGATCCGGCAGCTCGAGCCAGATGCGCTGCGCGCGACGCTTGTGCTGGTTGGCCATGGCGCGCGCCACGAGCACGACGCCCGCAGTGTCGACCGGCGCGTCGAAGTCCTCGGGCAAGGCCACATAGCGCTGCACGAGCGCGATGTCGGCGCCGGCGAGGTAGGCGTAGGTCCGCAGGTCGCCCATGCGGTGGAAGGGCAGGACCTCCCCACGATCGAGATCGACGTTGTGGCGCCGTGCATCGATCACGACCTCGCGCCGCAGCAGCGTGTCACTCAGGTCGACCACGACCTCACGCACGGGCTCTTCCACGCGCAGGCGCTCGAGGCCGCGCATGTGCCCTGCCTCCTGCGTCAGGCGCCCGACGGCGTTGCGCCAGCGAAATTTGTCGGGTCGGCGACTACGCACTTCGCGCACGGCATGTCGTCGATCGCCGCGCTCGGCGTAGAAGGTGACGGCGTCGGTGACGCGGGCTCGGGACATCAAGACCTCCGCCGCCTTTGTCCAACGACTGGGGCGGGGGGTCAAAAAAACCGGCGTGCTGCGAGAGCGCCGAGCCGGACCGACCTAGCGTATCGGGTGCAGCTGGAACGGGTAGTTGATGCTGATGGAGTCGCGCGTGAAGCGTGGGAAGTGGGCGCTCTGGACCACGCCCGCCATGCACTGACCTTCGTCCGTGTCGGCGCCGTCACCCTCGAGGGCGGCTTCGGTCACGTTGCCGTTCTCACCGGTGATGGTGAGGTGGAAGGTGGCCACGCCGTCGAAGTCCGGCGCGCAGCCGCGCAGGGCTCCCGTGAGCGACTGCATCACGCCCACGATCGCCTCGCGAGGCGGGGTCTCCGGCAGGGGCGGAGGCAGCGGACGACCGCCGAGGGCCTCGAGGCCCTGCTGAGCCGCGGTGTTGTTGGGGTCGGCCTGGAGCGCCTGCTGCAAGGCCGAGATGGCGCCGTCTCGATCACCCGCGGCGACCAGGGCGCGCGCCTCGGCGACGCGGAAGGACCCATTGTCTGGCGCAAGGCGCACGGCCTGGCCGTAGGCCTGCGCTGCACCCGCAGCGTCGCCCATGGCCAAGCGACACGCGCCCAGGCCCGCCTGGGTTCCGGCGTGGTTGGGCTGGATCGTGGCGGCGGCCTCGTAGGCGGCGGCCGCCTGGGGATAGCGCTGAACTCGGAAGAAGCTGCGCGCCTGCTCG
>JAACVI010000253.1 GCA_009992505.1 Myxococcales bacterium | reverse complement strand
TGATCCGCCGCTATCGCGCGATCCTGGCTTCGCAGCCGGGCGAGGACATGGCCTTCTCGCATCTGCTCACCTTGGTTCGGGAGCGGGACGGCAGCCTCGATCACTTCGCTTCAGAGCTCGAGCAGGAGCTGACCCATGCCAGCGGCGACTACGCGCTTTTGATGCTCTCGGCGCGTCTCGCGGAAGAGCAGGCCGAGGCCGATCGGGCGCGTGAGCGCTACACCGCCGCCGCCGCCGTGCGACCGGAGCGGGCCGAACCGAGTCTGGCTCTGGCGCGCTTGGCGCTCGCTCGAGGCGACAGGGTCGAGGCCGCGCGTCTGCTCGAGGCGAGTCTGCCGCACGTCGACGGTGCCGAGCCTCGGCGCGAGCTGTGGCGTCAGCTCGGGGAGGTCGCCCTCGAGGCGAACGATCTTCCCACGGCCAGGGCCTGGTATCAGCGCGTCGTGGGAGGCGCGGGAGCGGGAGTGTTCTCGCGCGCCGAGTTCGCTCGGGCGCTGGCCGCGCACGGACTCCACGCGCAGGCAGCGACGGAGTACGCCCGGCTCGCCCACGCGCTCAGCGGCGATCCGCGCGTGCTCGCGCCGATCCTGAGAGCGCAGGCGCGTGAACAGCTCGAGGCCGGAGACGCCGACGCCGCCATCGCCACGGCGCGGGACCTCTTGCGCGATCATCGAGGGGGCAGCGGAGAGCGCGCCGAGCTGCTCGCGCTGCTGGAAGAGGCGCATCGACGCCTGGGGCGTCTGCCGGAATTCGCCGAGGAGCTGGCGCGCACGGCGGGACGGGACGCGGACGAGTGGGCGCTCGTCGGCCGTCTGCGCGACGAAGCGGGCGACACCGAAGCCGCGGCCGCGGCCTACCGTCACGCCTTGATCACGGGCTCGCGCGATCTCGACACGCGCGAGCGGCTCGTTCACGTCCTGGTCCGCGCGGGCCGCCTCGACGACGCCATCGAAGAGTCGCGCACCCTGGTGCGCATGGGTCGCGGTGAGCCGCGCTATCTGGTCGCGCTCTTGCGCCTGCTGGTGCAGACGGGACAGCGCGACGCGGCGCTCTCGGCCGCCTCCGCCGCGGGCCGCAGTCAGCCTCGCGATGCTTCGTTCCATCGCGCGCTCGCGGAACTCTACGACGAGCTCGACGAAGGGGCTCGCGCGACGGCCGAGCTCGAGACCGTCCTCCGGCTCTCCCCGCAAGACAGCGAGGCGTTGATCGCCCTGGGCACGCGCCGCCTGGGCGAAGGGGACCGCGTGGGCGCGCTGGCCTTCTTCCGGCGCATCGCGCGATCCGGTGTGGGCTTCCGCGGTCCGCTCGAGCTGGGGCAGGTGCTCGCCGATCACGACCTGCTGCCCGAGGCCGAGCACGAGCTGCGCACGGCGCTGCGCATGGCGCCCCACGAGCTGTCCGTGATCCGCGCCCTCGCCAGCGTGCTGGAGCGCAGCCGCGAAGGCAGCAGCCGCGTCGGCAACGGCGAACGCGAGACGGAGAGCGCCGCGCTCTGGGCCAGGGTGCTCGAGCTCAGCCCCGACGAGGCCACGCAGCGCGAGGCACGCGAACACGTGGTGCTGGGCAGCATCCGCCGAGGCGCCTCACGCGAAGACATGGCGGCGTGGCGTCGCGCCTACTCGGCGGACCCGCCGGATCTCGAGGCCGGTCGCTTCCTGGCCATGGCGCTCTTGCGCCAGCGACCTCCGCGGCGAGCCGAGGCCGCGGCTCTCTTCGAGCAGCTGCTCGCGCATACGCCCGGCGACTTGCCGACGCTGCACTCCCTCGAGCGCGTGCGCACCCTGATGGGTGATCGGGCGGGCGCCGTCGAGGCGCTCGAACGCCTCGTGCAGGCGGATCCCCGAAACGCCGCGGACTATCTCGGGCGCATGGCCGAGCACGCCCACGCCCTCTATCGAGACGAGGACGCGCTGCGCTGGGCAGCCGAGGCCGCGCGACGCGCGCCCGACGATGCGTCGGCCAACCGACGACTCGGCGAACTCTTGCGCGCGCGTCAGGACATGCACGGCGCGGTGCAGGCGTTCGAGCAAGCGCTCGTGGCCAATCCGCGTCTCTTCGACGTGCGGTTGATGCTGGCGGAGATTCACCTGGCCCAAGGCGAGAGCGAGGCAGCGGACGCCCAGTATCGAAGCATCCTCACGGGCTGTCCGGACGACGAGCTGGTGCTCGAGGCGGCCCGCGCGTCCATGCGCATCCACCTCGCGGCGGGCAGCCTGCCCGAACTCGAAGGCGTGCTCTTGCCCCTCGCCGTGGCCAGCGGATCCCGGCCGATCTTCCGTCGGCTGTTGGTCGAGGTCTACGATCGCGACGCCTCGCCCTTGATCGAGACCTCCGACGCGGGTGGTCCGGGAGCCGAGGCCGCGCGCGATCAGCTCGTGGCCATGGGTCGTCGGGCGCTCTCTCCCTTGCTCGAGGCCTTGGCCGACGAAGACCCGGCCCAGCGTGGGGTCGCGCTGCGCCTGCTGGCCCACCTCGGTCGCTCCGAGGCAGCGTCTCCGCTGCTGGCGCTCGCCGAGCGTGACAGCTCGCTCCCCCTGCGTCTGTCGGCGTTGCGCGCCGCGGCGACCATCTGCACGGAGGCCGAGGTCCCGCGCCTCGTCGCGATCCTGAGTGGGCCCGAGCGACGCCTGCACATCGTCGCCGCCTTCGCCCTGGCGCGCGTGGGCGGACGTCGTGCTCTGGTCGCCTTGCGCGCGGCCCTCGACGGTCCCGAGCCCGATGTGCGCGCCTTCGCGGCTCTGGGCCTGGGTGCGTGGCTCGACACGGGCTCCCTGCATGCGCTCGCAGACGCCCTGGCCAGAGATCGCGCGCCCGCCGCCGCCGCCGCGATCGCCTGGGCCTGCGGAAGACTCTTGCGCGTACCTGGCCTGCGTGTGGAGGCGTCCTCGCGCGAGTCTCTCGAGGCCTCGCTCTCGCGCCTGGTCGGGAACTCCTCCCCCGGCGTGGCCGTGGCGGCGGCCATGGCGACAGCCTCGCTCGGGACGCCGGAAGTGACGACGAGCTTCTCGTCGATGCTCTTCGGACTCACCCCATCCGCACGCTTCGCCGCCGCGCGGGGGCTCACGCTGGTTCCACTGGGCGCCCCCGAGACGTTGGAGCTACCTCGGGTCGGCGCCTATTCGTCTCCCTCGGCGACGCTCACGCGTCTGCTGCGCGATCAGGCCGCGAGCTCGGCTTTGGTCGATGCTTCGGCTGCCGTGCCCGCGCTCACCGATGCGGCGAACCAGGCCCTGGCCGGGCCCCAGGCACAAGCCTCGTGGGCCCTGCGCTTGCTGGCCGCACCCGACGAGGCGCTCGGGGAGCTGCTCCCCTCTGGCCAAGCCCGTACGTCGCTGGCCGGGCTGCTGCGACAGCTGGGACCCAACGTCGAGGAGGCGCTGCTCGCGGCGGCGTCGAGGCCGTCGCCCGAAGTGCGCCGCGCCGCGCTGCTGGCCCTGGCCGGAGGAGATTGGAGTCACGTGGCAGAGGTGACGGTCAGGGCCCTCGACGATCCTGACGCCTCCGTGCGTCAGGCCGCGCTCTCCGTGTTGCTGCCTCGCGCGGAGCTGCCGACCGAGGTGGTCCCGCGAGTCGTGGCCACCTTCGCGCGCTCGCCGAGCTGGGCCGAACGTCTGCGCGGAGCCCAGGCCCTCGGTACCTGGGCCGACGCCCGCGCCGTGCCCGCGCTGCTCGAGCTGTTGGCCGACGATCACTACGCGTTCGTGCGCGAAGCGGCGGCCGTGGCCCTCGGCCATCTGCGTCAGCCGGAGGTCGACGACGCCCTGAGACGAGCCGCAGCCGACGACCTCGAACCCCGCGTCCGCGCCGCCGCGTCCCTCGCCTTGGCGCCCGCGCCCTCCTCCCCCTGATCCGGCCGTGGGCCCGTCAGGCTTCGTGAGGATTGACCAATCGGCCCAACTCCCCTACTAATCCGGGCGTCGAGCCGGGTGATGAAGCTACCCCCATGGATGACTACGTTGGCATCGTCTGCGCGAAATGCGACGGGTTCTCCCCCATTGGCGCACCGCGATGTGTGCTCTGCGGGGTGGAACTCCAAGCGCACCCTGCGGCGCCCGCGCCCGACGGCGAAGTGCGTTCGACCCTTGTGGATGTCACGGCCGGAGCGCTCGATTCGCTCACCGAGGAGGAACTGATGGAACAAGCCAGAAACTATGTCTGCGTGCAGTGCTCGAGCGCCGTCCCCTCGGGTCATAAGTTCTGCGGGGCCTGCGGTGAGACCGTGCCCGACGCCATCCAGGAGCTCCAGACACGATACTTCGGCTCGATGCAGCAGGCCGGGCGCGCCCGCCTGATGCTGATCCGTGGCTCCGAAGGCACGGAAGGCATGAGCTTCCTGCTTCACAGCACGGAGCACGTGGCAGGCCGCGAAGATGGCCAGATGCTCTTCCCCAGCGACAACTGGACGAGCCCGCGCCACGCGAACTTCATCTACCGCCAGGACAAGCTCGTCGTTCGTGACGAGGGAAGCACCAACGGCGTCTACGTGCGCATCCAGGGCGGCGTGCCCCTCGAGATCGGTGGCTACTTCCTGTGCGGTGGGCAGGTCTTCCGCCTCGACGCGACGCCCAAGGACACCTCGGGTCCGGATCCCGATCGCACGGGCTTCTGCTCCTCACCCAAGCGCGAGAGCCCCTTCCGGATCACCCAGATCCTCGAGGGCGGCGTGGACGGAATGGTCTACTGCGCGGCGGGCCGAGTCGCGGCCATCGGTCGCGAGGACTCGGACATGAACTTCCCCGAGGACATCTACATGTCCGGCGAACACGCCCGCGTCGTGCTCGGTGAAGACGGCAAGCTCAGCCTCGAGGATCTGGGCTCGCGCAACGGCACCTACGTGCGCATCCACGGCGAGCGCGAGCTCGGCCAGGGCGACTACCTCTTCATCGGTCGTCAGCTCCTGCGCGTCGAGGTCACCGCCTGATCCGTCGACGGCTCAGCCGCTCCCACGTCCTCGCCTCGTCGACGGCTCAGCCGCCGTGCTGCTGAATGATCTGCTCCACGATCTCGTGGTCCGTGGCGGTGGGCGCGAGCTGTAGGTAGCGGCGATAGGCGCGCACACCGTGCGCCACATCGCCCGTGCGCATGTAGGCTCGTCCCAGCTCCTTCTGCACGCGCGCGCGGT
>JAACVI010000567.1 GCA_009992505.1 Myxococcales bacterium | reverse complement strand
GCCGGTGTGGCTTATCGCATTGCAGGCCGTGGGCGTGCTGGTCGTGTACGACTTCATCTACTACGGCGCGCATCGGCTGATGCACAACAAGAAGCTGATGCGCTACGTGCACGGCGTGCATCATCGAGCGCGTTATCCGTCGGCGCTCGAGAGCCTCTACCTCAGCCCGGTCGAGACCTTCGTCGGTCTGGCGCTGCTCGTGATCGCCACCTTGGTCATCGGCCCCGTGCACATCTATGCGCTGGCGGCGGCCTTCTTCGTCTACTCCACCATGAACATCATGGTGCACTCGGGCCTGCTCTTCCCGAACCCGCTGTTGAAGCCCTTCAACGCGCTGGCGAAGAAGCACTTCCATCATCATTGGGATCACTTCGACAAGAACTTCTCGTCGCTGACCCCCCTGCCCGACCTGCTCTTCCGGAGCGCGTTCTGACTCGTCGGCCCAGCCGGGGCCGCTGAGCCGCTTTCCTCCTGCGCCCCTCGGTGGCGGGACCCGTGTACCGCTCGGTCGGGGCGTGCGGGGGCGCTCGCTCATCGACCCCGTCTGAACCCACGAGTCGACATGGGGATTTGGGGACGGACCTCGTCATGCCGTCGTTGCGACGCATGACGGCATGACGAGGTCCGTCCCCGTTTTGCCCACGCAGCTTCAGGTCAGGAACATGGCGACGAGGGCGCTGGCGCCGGCGGCGGCCCACGGGATCGTCAGGTTGTCGTCGACCTTGACGCTGTAGAGTTCGACCAGGGCGCCAGCGCCGACACCCGCGCCGGCCATGGCCGCGACCAGACCGAGGCTCATGGTGGGCCAGGCGAGGTGGAGAGCGCCGGCTGCGGCGAGTCCGCCGGCGACGATAAAGGCGAGCGTGCCCTCGAGGGAGCGCCCGTGCACCAAGGCGTGCGTGCCGAAGCGCCGGCCGACCAGGGCGGCCATGGGATCGCCGAGCCCGAGCACGATCACGCCCACGGCGGCGGCCTCCATCTGGCCGGCGATGGCCAGGCCCAGCAGGGCCAGCGTGTACCAGGAGGCCGAGTTCACGCGGTGCGCCTCGTGCGGATGCGCCACGGGGCCGAAGAGCTTCATCAACAGGCCGTTGGCGCGGTCGCTGAAGCGGCGGCTGACCTCCATGCCCACGGCGGAGATGAAGAAGGGCACGACCACATAGAAGCGCCACTGCCAGGCGAGCACGAGCACGCTGAAGGCGAAGCAGGCCATGAAGACGTGCAGCACGTTCCGGGCGTAGTTGG
>JAACVI010000252.1 GCA_009992505.1 Myxococcales bacterium | reverse complement strand
GAGTGGTCGCTACCAGGTGGAGCGGCTCCTCGGCGAAGGCGGCTTGGGCTGCGTCTACGTCGCCCGCCATCTCACCCTGGGCCGTAATGTGGCGATCAAGGTCCTGCATGAGGAGTTCCAGAGTAACCTCAAGCTCCGACAGCGTTTTGCGCGAGAGGCGCAGGCGCTGAGCGCCCTCTCCCATCCGAACATCGTCACGGTCACGGATTTCGGCGCTGACGGCGAGACCCTCTACATCGCGATGGAGCTGCTCGAAGGCCTGCCGTTGAACGTGCTGCTGGGCCAGGAGAAGCTCGAACCGCTGCGCGCGATCCAGCTCTTTCGACAGATCCTGCGGGGCCTCAGCTACGCCCACGCGCAGGGCATCGCGCATCGCGATCTGAAGCCCGCCAACGTGTTCATTCGCCACCTGCACGACGGCACGGAGCACGTCGAGGTACTGGATTTCGGCCTGGCGAAGTTCGTGGACGAGTCCGTGGGGGAAGCGGGCCTGACCAAGACCGGGATGATCATGGGCACGCCCGCCTACATGGCTCCAGAGCAGGCTGGCGGCGGCGCGGCCGATGCTCGGGCGGACGTGTACGCGGCGGGCTTGATCTTGTTCGAGATGCTCACCGGGGCTCGCCCCTTCCCCTACAAGAGCGCGCCCGATCTGCTGCGCGCCCACCTGATCGAGCCAGTCCCGCGCATTCGCGAGGCCTATCCCGCACTCTGCGCTCCCGACGCGATCGACGCTTTCATCGCCAGATGTCTGACCAAGTCCGCAGCGGAGCGCTTCCCCAACGGGGGCGCGATGCTCGAGGCTCTGGACGGTGCTCCGGCCCCGCCCTGGGCAGACGAGTCCGGCGACGGCACGCACGTCGAGCCCGTCTCGGGCGCGAATCGTCCATCGGCGCCCGACGCGCCGCCTTCGCCCAGGCGGCGCTCCATTGGCGCGGCCTTTGCGACGCGTCCGCCCGCCGGATCCTCCCGGCCGGAGAGTGAAGAGCCCGCTGATTCGCTGCCAGCCCGGCCCCGCGACGTCGCGGCGGCCGTCCCCCGGGCGCTGTTCGGGGTATCCGTGTCGGAGGAGTCCGCGCGGCCCCAGGAGGATGCGGCGCCGCGTGCGTCGGCAGGCGCCAGTCGCTCGACGCCGCTGCCGATTTGGGCCATCGCGGTCGCCGGCGGCGCGATCCTGCTGGTCGCTGCGGTCGCGCTCATCGCCACGCTCGGGGTCTACTCGATGCGGGAGACGCACCACCCTGCGGCCACCGCCACGGCGGGCTCGAGGCAGCCCGAGATCCCTCGCGGGGTCGCGCCGCCGCCCGAGCCATCGGTTCAGGAGGCACCTCCCTGGGCCGCCGGCGTGCCCTCCGAGCTCGCGAGCCTGCACGACCAGATCACGAGGGGTCGTGAGCCGGCCCGCTCCCGACTGGGCGCTCTCGGCGTGTACGCGCATCGGCATCCCGGCGACGCCCGAGCCGAGCTCCTGCTCGCCCAGACCTACGTGCATCGCCGCTGGCTCTCCGAGGGCTTGGACATGTACGTGGACGCGTACGAGAAAGACCCGGCGGCGCGGCTCGATCCGCAGATGGCCCGCGACCTCATCTTCCTCGGCTCCACCCGCACCCTGCACCAGGATGTGCTCCGCCATCTTCAGGCGTGGTATCGGCGGGAGGAGATCCTCCCGGTCTTCGAGGAAGCGCTGGCGGGCGACATCGACGCGGGCGAACGCGAACGCATCGAAGCACTCCGCGACGCCATCCACTGAAGAGGGAGCGCCTGCGCCGCCGTGAACTCAGGGCATGGCCACGACCTGCAGGCCCGTGCAGTGGCCCGTGATGCAGGCGGCGCTCCAGTCCGGGAACGCGGGGACGCAGTCGGGGCAGACCTCGTCGCCCACGCACACCAAGCTCTGGAAGTCGGCCTCGGCGTCGGCGCGAATGGCGATGGGCGCGGAGCTGCTGCACGCGCAACAGCTGGGGACGCGCAGCGTGCACTCGCTGTCCGCGCTGCAGCTCGAGATCGGCAGTGTGCTGACGTCGAGGGCCCGGCAGGTGCCCGCGTCGCAGGTCGCGATCAGATTGGGGTTGGGCTCCATGAAGCAGGCGGGGCAGCCGATCCCGTCGCAGCTTCCGCCGCGGTAGTCGGAGACGTGATCGCGATTCACGGCGATCATGTCGTCAGTCGTCGGCTGGCCGCAGGAGCCGCAGCAGCTCGCGGAGATCACCATGCACTGGCCGTTGTCCGTGCAGCTCGCCCAGACCGGCGCGCCCGAGTCCGTGGTCGCATCGGTGCCGCCGTCCGTGGCGGCGTGGGAGCTCGTGCAGCTCGAGATCAGCACCGAGGCGATCCCCAGCGCCAGCAGCGTTCGTGTCATGAGCGTCATCCATCACCGACCTTTCGAGACTGTGCCGCGCTGTGCCGCGCGTCGGTCTCGCGTCATTCTAAAGCAAGATGCCTGCCAGCCGTGGCGACGCGCTACTCGCGGCCTTGGATGCCCAGCTCGTCGGTGTGCGGCTTCAGCGCGTCGATGATCATCTGGATGTGCTCGCTCAGATCGACGCCGAGCATCTCGGCTCCGGCGTAGACCTCCTCGCGCTCGACCTTGGCGGCGAAGTGCTTGTCCTTCAGCTTCTTCTTCACGCTCTTGGGCGTCAGCGTGCTCACGCCCTCGGGGCGCACCAGGCAACAGGCCACGATGAAGCCGGTCAGCTCGTCACAGGCGAGCAGCGCCTTGTCGAGCGTCGAGTCGTAGCGGACGCCCCACTTGGTGTAGTGCGCCGAGACGGCGTGGGCGACGCGCTCTTCTCCGCGCTCGCGCAGCCAGGCGACGATGCGCGCCGGATGCTCCTCCGGCCAGCGCTCGTAGTCGGCGTCGTGCAGCATGCCCGCCACGCCCCACTCCTCGACGTCACCGCCGTGCGCCTCGGCCGCCGCCCGCAGCGCGATCTCCACGGCGCGCGCGTGCTTGCGCAGCGAATCCGTCTCTGTCCAGCTCGTCAGATGTGTCCAGGCTTCGTCGCGGCTCAGCGTCATGGCCCGGGATCATACAACGAAGGCGTCGGGGACTCTTCACCAGTTCGCCAACGAGGTGTTCATGCTCCAAGCTTTGGGCTTCCGCGTGGTCGTCCACACGAAGGCGCTGGGAGCGCTCGGTCGCGCGAGATTCAAAGGGGTGTTGGGAGTCGGGAGACCCCTGTCGTAGGCTCGGGTGGTGAAGGCGACCACGACATCCTTTGCGCTCCTGTTCGGTCTGTTTTTCGCGGCCTGTGGCGGAGGCGGCGGAGGCAGTGACGGCGGTGATGTCGGTGACGCTGGCGCGAGCGATGGCGCGACCCGCGACGGTAGCGTCCTGACCGACGGCGCCGTCGATTCCGGGGACGCCGGATCCGTCGATGCCTTCGTGCCGCCGTCCGAGTGCACCCACGGAATCGACAACGACGGCGACGACTACACCGACTGGCAGAACGACCCGGGCTGCTTCGGTCCTGGCGACTCGACCGAGGCGGCGCTCCCGAGGGATCAGGAGCACGGCTTCACCACCTTCGACGTCGGCTCGGACAGCGTCGTCGTCTATGTGAGCCAGGACGGCGACGACTCCGCCGACGGGCTGAGCCCGGAGACTGCGGTGCAGACCCTCACCCACGCGGCGTCGCTGCTGCGCGATGGCCACGGCGACTTCATGCTGCTGAAGCGCGGCCACACCTGGCGCGGCGAATCCCTCGGCCGCTTCCTCTCCGGGCAGGACGCGGCGCATCCGATGGTCATCTCGTCCTATGGCGACTCCATGGAGCTTCCGCCGGTGGAGCTCGACGGCAACTTCATCGACCACAATGGTCAAGCGTGCAGCTTCGTCTCCGTGGTCGGCCTGCACTTCGTCGTGTATCCGAAGGACCCCGCGGACGCCGCATTCGATGGCGCGACCGACGGCGGATTCCGCTACGTGGGCGGCGGCTCCGCCGACTCGTCGGCGTGGTTCTGCTTGAACGGGAGCGCGGCCGCGCTCAGCGACTGGCAGGGCGCGAGCGGTGAGGCCGACGCGACGGCGCTCCCATCGCCGCCGAGCTTCACTGCGCCGGACCGAAGCGTCGAGACCTACGCGGGCTCGATCGGTGTCGGGAGCACGCTGCCGGATTTCCTGGCCGCTGCGCGCCTGCAGAGCCGGCTGAACTGGCGTGACGATCTCACGGCGCTCGCGCCGAACGACTACATCCGCGCCGGGTTCGAATGAGCTAGCTCGACGTGCCCTGTCGTCGAGTACGCGCGCACGTCGAGGCGCTCAACGTCTTGGAAGCAGGGGGAGCGGAAGCGGGCCCACGAGGGCCACCACGCTCACCCACGGCTGGAACCCGCCGTACATCCTCTCGCACTCGACCGCGGCGCATCGATCGGCGACACATCCCAGGCCGGAGCTCAGGCGGGTGGGTAGGAGGCTGGGGCTGATGCCGGCGTCGCAGTACGCACCGCCGGCGGCCAGCTCGGCTTGATCGCGCTTGGTCGTACACGTTGAGTCCTCCGTGGTATGGTCGTGCAACTCCGCCGCTGGCTCGCGTCCCGCGTTCGGATGTCCTTGCCTTTCGATGGAGGTTCTCATGCTGCGTTCACAGCTGTTTTCACAGGTCATGGTCGCAGTGCTGGCCCTCGCGGCCGGTTGCGGTGGGGGCGCGACCACTCCCGACGCCGGCTCGCAGGACGCGGCCCCGAGCTGTGCGACCGACCAGACCCTCTGCGGCGGTCGCTGCGTCGACCTGGCTCGAGATGCGCAGCACTGCGGCGACTGCACGACCTCGTGCGCGGTAGGAGAGGTGTGCACGGCCAGCGTGTGCGAGGCGCAGTGTCCTGCTGGCCAGAGCGTCTGTGACGGCGCGTGCTTCGACCTGGACAGCTCGCGCATGCACTGCGGCGACTGCGCGACGTCGTGCGCGGCGGGCGAGGTGTGCAGCGGGGGTGCGTGCGCGCTGAGCTGCGGCGGATCGACGCCGACGCAGTGC
>JAACVI010000251.1 GCA_009992505.1 Myxococcales bacterium | reverse complement strand
CCCGTCGCCGCAATGCCCGTCGCCGCAATGCCCGTCGCCGCAATGCCCGTCGCCGCAATGCCCGTCGCCGCGACGCCCACCGCCGTGACACCCACCGCCGCAATGCCCAGCGCCGCGACGCCCAGCGCCGTGACACCCAGCGCCGCGACGCCCAGCGCCGCGACGCCTCGCCCTGCGACGCCAGCTGCTGCGGGCGATCTGCACATGCGCCGTGGACGCATGGCCTACATTCGATGCGCCAGCGGCGCTTCTCCCTGCCCGCGGGACCTCGCCCTCGAGGAGAGCGTGTGGAGCGCGCTCTCGGGCTTGTCGAGCTGTGGCGGCCTGCGCGTCGGCGCCTCGGACGTGCGCCTGCTGATGAGCCCCGGCGCCGCGCCTGAGCTGAGCTTCCGCGACTTGCCCGGTGACGCGCCCGCCCTCGACACCGCCGCTCTGAGCGCCTGTCTCGAAGCGCCGCTCAGCCGACTGCGGACGACGCTGTCGGAGACGCACTACGTCGTCTCCTTCCGCTTCCAGCTCGAAGCTCCTTAGGCCTCCTCAGGGGCCTCGGTCCGACGCCATCAGCGCCCCGCAGTGTACTCCGGCTTGGGGCGTGCCGGACCTTCTTCGATGATGTCCTCGAGCAGCTCGCGACACTCGGGGCGGTCCCGCAGGTGCTCGAGCAGCAGCGTCGAGTCCTCGACGAATTGCTGCTCGTAGCTCAGCGCTTCGCGCACGCGCGTGGCGATGCGATCGCGTCCCGCGGCGAGGTCACTCTCGAGCGCCTCGCTGTAGCGAAGCAGCTGCTTCTTCAGATCGTCGATCTGTGTTCGAAGGCCCTGGGCGTAGACCTCGCGCTCCTCGGCGCGGCCGCGGTAGTCATCCCGCACGCGTTCGAGCACGTCCGCGCGGCCCTCGCAGACGCCGACCTTGCGCAAGATGGGTCCGGTCGCCGTTCCCTCCGCTGTTCGCGCGCGGGCGGTCGCCGCGGCCAGGCCCTCGACGGCGCGTACCCGTTCGGCCTCGAGCTCGTCGGCGCGCTCCGACTGGGCCGTGGCCTCGCGTGAGGCACGCGACTCTTCGCCCGCCAGCTCTTCGACCTTTCGCCCGATCTCGGCGCGTAGCGCCCGACCGCGTCGTTCGATGGCGCCGAGCTTCTTGGAGTGGCTCGCCAGCTCGCCCTCGAGCCGCGCGGCACGGGCGGCCAGATCCCACATATGCTCCGCGGCCTTCTGCACGTTCTCGGGTGCGCGTCCATTCGGATAGGCGCGCGAAGTCGCTCGCAGGAACTGCGCAGCTCGGTGGCTCCACTCGACCACGCCGGGACTCGGCGCGGGCGGCGGAGGCGGGGGCGCGGCGGGCGCGTCGGAGTCGTTCACGTCCCACGCCGTCGAGGGCAGAGCACGCTGCAGCGCCTTCAGCTCTTCCTTCAGGTGGTGACCGTCGCGGAAGCGATCCTTCGGATCCTTCTCGAGCAGCCTGAGGCAGATGTCGCAGGCATGCTGCGGCAGCTCGCCGCGCAGCGTCCGCGGAGAGATCGCGGGAGCGCTCCGCTGCATCTCGAGCAGCGTGTCGCGGTCGCTCGACCGGAACGGTAGCTGGCCGGTCATCATCTCGTAGAAGAGGATGCCGAGCGCGTAGAGATCGCTCGACGCGTTCGCGTCTTCCCCTCGAGCTTGCTCGGGGGACATGTACTCCGGCGTGCCGAACACCGCGCCCTTGGGCGCCAGCCGGGAGTCGCGAGACAAGGCGGCCAGACCGAAGTCGAGGATCTTCACGAAGTCGTGACGACCTCCGCGCACCGTCAGCATGATGTTGTCGGCCTTGAGGTCGCGGTGGACGACCCCGAGATCGTGCGCACGCGCCAAGGCCGCCGTCATCTGCTCCAGGATGTCCACGGCTCGCGGCAGGGGCATCGGTCCTTTGACGATCGCCTGCGAGAGCGCGACCCCGATCAGGTACTCCATCACCAGATAGAGTTCGCCCTCTTCGGTCTCGCCCACGTCGTAGATGTCCACGATGTGGGCGTGGTCCACGCGATTGGCGGCGCGCGCTTCGCGCAGCATCCAGGCCCTCAGGTGGGTCTCGCCGCGCAGATCGGGGCGGATGAGCTTCAGGACGACCACGCGATCGATCAGAACGTGTCGCGCCCGATAGACGACACCCATCCCTCCCTCGCCGAGCCGTGTCTCGAGTCGATAGCGCCCGGCGACGACACGGCCGAGGTAAGAATCCTTCCGAGAAGGAGAGGAGGTGGTATTCTGCGTAGCCATGGCTGGGCGATCTTCTCCGGGAATGCGCCAATATACACGCCGGACGCTCGCTGAACTATGGTTGTCGTGACCCTCAACGCCCGAGAGCGAGCATTTCCTGGCCAGCGAGCGCCCCATCGGTCCGTACATCATCGAGCGTCGCCTCGCCACAGGCGGCATGGCGGAGGTCAGCGTGGCTCGGCGCACGGGTCCGCACGGATTCGAGAAACGCGTCGCGCTGAAGCGCATCCTTCCGCAGTTCGCGCGCGACACGGAGTTCGTCGCCATGTTCATCGACGAGGCGCGGCTGGCGGCGCGCCTGACTCACCCCAACATCGTGCAGGTCTTCGATTTCGGGGACGCCGACGGTGAGCTCTTCCTGGCCATGGAGCTGGTCGAAGGCAGCAACGTCAACCGGCTGCTGCGCGCGATCTCCGCTCGCGGCGAGGCCGTGCCCCTCGACCTCGCGCTGCACATCGCCTCGCAGACGGCGCACGCCTTGGCCCACGCCCACGCCGCGCGCGGCGACGACGACAAGCTGCTCGGCTTCGTGCATCGGGATGTCAGCCCCGCCAACATCCTGCTGACCCAGGGCGGTCACGTGAAGCTCACGGACTTCGGCATCGCGACCATCCGCGAGCGCTCGAGTCGCACGGAAGAGGGCCACGTCCGCGGCAAGCTCGGCTACATGTCGCCGGAGCAGGTCCTGGGCAAACCCCTGGACGCCAAGAGCGACGTCTTCACCTTGGCGACGGTGATGGCGGAGCTGTTGATCGCGGAGCCCCTCTTCGGCACGGGCAGCGAGCTCGATGTTCTGGTGCGCATTCGCGACGTCGATCTCGCCGTGCTCGACAAGACCCCGGAGCGCATCCCCAGGGACGTTCGCGCGCTGCTCGCCCGAGGTCTGGCTCGCGAGCCGGTGCAGCGTCCCGCAGCCCATGTGTTCGCGGACGCCTGTGATGAGGTCGCCCGCCGCCGCGGCATGGGCCACGCCCCAGATCGCCTGGCGCGTCTCTTGTCCCGGCTCCACCTGACGGAAGGCGAGGGTCCCGATACCGACATCGGCCCCAACGGTCGCACCTCGTGGCTCGACACGGGCATGGTGTCGACGGCCACGGAGGACGTGCTCGCCGGCGGCGATCCCGTCTCCCCCGCGATCTATCGCGTGCAACTCGAGAACGGCCAAGAGCTGGGACCGATGAGCTTCCCGAAGCTGATCCAGATGATCACCACCGGACAGATCACCGCCTCGAGCCGAGTGGCTCGCAATCGCGGCGACTTCCAAGCGGCGGGCAAGCTGGCCGAGCTGACGCGCTTCGTGACCTCGCCCGCGCTGTCCTGGCGCTCGGGCGATCTCGATGGCGCCGTCCGCCGAGGGCCCCTGCAGGCCGCGGAGCTGATCCGCGAGGTCTGGCGCATCGCCGAGGGACGGGAGACCGGCGTGCTTCACCTCTGGAGAGGAGAGCGCCGCAAGAAGATCTACTTCGTCGAAGGGCGCCCCGAGTTCGTGGCCAGCACGGATCGCCAGGAGCTGCTGGGCGAGTATCTCGTGGAGCATGGCTATGTCCTGCGCATGGAGGTGGAGATGGCGCTGGCGCTCCTGCCTCGCTATGGCGGGCACCTCGGCGACGCGCTCGTGGGCCTCGGCTCGTTGCGCCCGGTGCAGCTCTTTCGGGCCATCACCGATCAGGTGCGCAGTCGTGTGATGGAGGCGTTCCGCTGGACTCGCGGCGACTGGGCCTTCGTGGAGGGCGAGATCAGCCACGAGGAGACGTTCCCCCTCGGTTACGAGACGCGTGAGCTCTTGCGCGACGCGGTCGGGCAGGTCCACACGGCGGAGCTCCAGGCGGCGCTCGAGCCCGTGCACGAGACCGTGCTCTTGCCCTTCCCAGCCCTCGACGCGCTCCTGCGTGCCTGGCCGATCCCCGGCGCGTGGCGTCAGGTCCTGCTCGGCGTGCGCGGCGACGCGACCTTCTCCGCCATCCTCGCGCGTCACGCCCAGGCGCCCGGAGCGGACGCGGAGGACGTCTATCGCGCCATCTACCTGGGTCTCGCCTGCCACCTGATTCGCCCCGCGGAAGTCGCCTGAGACCTCGAGCGCAGCGGGTCTCGTTCATGGGCCCGGGCGACGTGAAGCCGACCGATCGGTCGCCAATCACGCCTCCAGAGGTTATGCCCTAGCCATGGGTGCTGCCCACGATCCGGCCGCCGGGCGGTCTCCCTTCCTGCGCACCCCAGCGAGCCATTCGACTGCGGTCTGCGTGGAAGTTCCCCACGCCGGCCTCGCGATCCCGGACGATCCGGCGGTTGCCCTCGAGGTGACCCGACAGGAGCTGCTGCGGGACGCCGACCTCTACGTGGAGAAGCTCTACGCGCAGGCGCCGACTCAGGGCGCGGAGCTGCTCAGCGCCTTCTACTCGCGCTACGTGGTCGATCTGAATCGGTCCGCCGACGACGTGGATCGATCGACCGTCGCGGATCATCCGTCTCCTCGGCTCGGTCAGACGCGGGGCGTCATCTGGCGCACGACCACACGCGGGCGCCCGTGCCTGGGCCGCGCGCTCAGCTACCGAGACTTCAGCCAGCGCATCCAGAGCTACTACACGCCCTACCACCTCGAGTTGAGGCACCTCTTGCAGGAGACGCAAGCGCGGCACGGCTTCGCCGTCCTGGTGGCGGCCCACTCCATGCCGTCCCGAGGCCGGCCGTCCGAGGCCGCGCGCGCCGACGTGGTCCCGGGCAGTCTGGGAGGCACGAGCTGCGCCCCCGAGGTG
>JAACVI010000250.1 GCA_009992505.1 Myxococcales bacterium | reverse complement strand
GCGGCGCGCGGGCAGGCGGTAGCGCGGCGCTTCCCAGTGGGAGAAGCCCAGGTCGAGACCGCCTCGCAGGGCCAGGGCCACGTAGGCGAGCCAGGCATCCTGGCCCGAATTCGGAGCGGCCGCGTCGCTGAGCTGGACGTCCTGATGCCGTGCGCCGAGGCGCAGCCACACACCCTGTGCGAAGGTCTCGGGCAGGATCAGTGGCACCTCGAGCCCGATGCCCCAGCTGAGGCCGACGCCGAGCCCGTCACCCAGAGGGGTGAGACCGACGCCGATCTCGATGCCCAAGGATTCGAGCAGAAGATCCCAGCGCTCGTGTCCGCTCGAGTGGTCCATCAAGAAGAGCGCGGGCCAGAGCGGTCTGAGCTCGAGCCCGATGAAGAGGTGATCGGGACCCGAGGGCGCCGCGTCCAGCGCCAGCACCAGGCCCGCCGCGTCCACGACGCGCGCGCGCAGCTCGGCCACGAAGCTCGCGCTCGTGTCCGAGGCTCGTGTGAAGCCAGCCCCCAGATCGACCTGCAGCGAGAGGTCCGAGTCGAAGCGCCCGTAGACGCCATCGCCGCGACCTTCGGCCAGCGCCGGGCTCACGCCCATCCATGTCACGAGCACGCATACGAGCGCGAAGCTCGCGCTTCGTGGCGTGGTCTGACGTGGGCTCCGTGGCATGGGGCGTAGGGTACCTCGGAACGCGCTGACGCGCCGCGTTGTGCGTGATGGCACAGGCGGTGATGGACTCCAAAGCACGTGCGTCGATATCGTCCGCGCGCTGGGTGCGTTCCTGGCCAGGAGGTAAGCCGATGGGTGTGTTCGACAGCATGGAGCATTACGACTACGGCGAGCTCCACTTCCGGCGTGACGCCGCCACGGGACTCAAGGCGATCATCGCGATCCACGACGCGCGCCTCGGGCCCGCCCTGGGAGGCTGTCGCTTCATCCACTACGAGAGCGAGGTCGCGGCCATGACGGACGCGCTCCGGCTCGCCCGCGGCATGACCTACAAGGCCGCCATTAGCGGCATCGCGCATGGTGGCGGCAAGTCCGTGATCATGCGACCGGCGGGTGAGTTCGACCGCGCGGCGCTCTTCCGCGCCTTCGGCACCTTCGTCGAAGAGCTCGGTGGTCACTACATCACGGCCGAAGACAGCGGCACGAGCCTCGAGGACATGGAGGTCATCGGTACGCAGACCAAGCACGTCACGGGCGTGAGGATCGCCAACGGCGGCTCGGGCGATCCGAGCCCCTTCACCGCGCTCGGTGTGCGTAGGGGGCTCGAGGCCTGCGTGAAGTTCGCGCTCGGGCGCGACTCGATCGAGGGGCTGACCATCGCCGTCCAAGGCGTCGGGCACGTGGGCTATCACCTGTGCAAGGAGCTTCACTCCCTGGGCGCGAACCTGATCGTGGCCGACATCGATCCGTTGAAGGCCGAGCGCGCTCATCGCGAGTTCGGTGCGCAGGTCGTGCCCCTGGACTCGATCTACTCGGTGGAGTGCGACGTCTTCGCGCCTTGCGCCCTCGGCTCCGCGCTGAACGACGCGACCATCCCCCAGCTCAAGTGCAAGGTCGTCGCGGGCGCCGCGAACAACCAGCTCGCCGAGCCTCGCAACGGCGACGATCTGTTCCAGCGCGGCATCCTGTACGCGCCGGACTACGCCATCAACGCAGGCGGCTTGATGAACGTCGCCGCCGAGGTGACGGGCTACGATGTCAACGTCGTCACGCCGCGCGTGATGGGCATCTACGACATCATCTACGAGATCGCGGAGCGCGCCGCTCACGCGCATCAGCCCACCTATCGCGTGGCTGACACCATCGCGCAGGAGAAGCTGGCCAAGGCCGGCTGAAGGCGCGACCCGGGGCGACTCGTGCTGCTTGACGGAACTCCGTTCCGGGTTTCCCGCGCTTCGCGCTCACTCGTGCTGCTATAGTCCGCGCATGTTCTGCCAATCCTGCGGCGCATCGAACGCCGACGAAGCTCGCTTCTGCAACATGTGCGGCTCGCACATCGCCCAGGCGGGCGAGCCGGGTGGTCAGCTCGAGTCGGATGCGGTCGCGCCCGCCGACGCGGCCAAGGGCCCGAGAGCCTATGCGCCGATGGTCCAGGCACCGCAGGCCCAGGCGCCCCAGGCCCACGCAGCGCAGGGCTCGGAGACGCTCCAGGGCGCGCCCTCGCCCTACGGTGGGAATGGCGCAGGCGGCGGTCCGAGCTTGATGGACGTCTCCCTCGCCTCCATCGGCGTGCGCTCCAACAAGCGCGGCTTCGCCATCGTCGTGGCGGTCGCCCTTTTGCTCTTGGGCGCGGGCGCGGGTGCTTCCTATTGGTTGACGGGTGGCGAGGTGGCGCCTGCGCCCAGTGGAAACGCTGGCGCGACGGATCCCTTCGTGATCGGAACGCCGACGCCCGAGGGTGCGGACACACCCGGCGTCGACTTCGTCTCGGGCAGCGCTCACCCGCTCGCGGGTTCGAACAATTCCCCGGCCGGCACTGCCCCGACCGGGACGATGAGCGGGCATCCCGCCTCGGGCACCACGACCCACCAAGACGCGCCCAGCCCGACGCCGACGTCCGGCACCACCATGGCCGCGACCTCGGGCACGTCGACCTCGACGACCAGCGGCAGCTCGACCATGAACGCGGCTCCCACGACGATGGCCAGCGCGACCCACGATCCGGCCCCGACCACGACCAACACGACCGGCACGACCAACACGACCGGCACCACGGGCACCACGGGTTCCACGGGCACCACGGGTTCCACGGCGATGACCGAGACGACGGGCTCGACCGACATCCCGACGGACGCCCCCGAGGAGCGGGACATCGAGATGGACATGTACGGCGCGCGCGTGCGCTTCGTCGTGAGCCGCTACTACGCCGCCCGAGCGCGTGGATGCTTCGATCACGCCACGCTCAACAACCCTGGAGTCAGCGGCACGGTGATGGTGAACATGACCATCGCGGCCGATGGAACGGTCAGCCGCTCCGAGGTGAACCGCAACACCACGGGCGACGCGACCCTCGGCGCATGCCTCGCGTCCCAGGTGCGTCAGTGGCGCTTGCCTCCGCCGCCCGGCGGGGAGCTCCAGATGCAGATGCCCTTCTCGCGCTGAGGGGAGGGCCGCGCGTCGCTGGCGTAGAGCCCACTACGCACTCCTGGAGGTCCCGTGAGCCAGCTTCCCCCCGATCTCGAGGCGCTGCTCGTGGAGCAGATCGCCGACCGCAAGCGGACGCCGGAATGGCTCCGAGGATCAGGTGCTCTTCGCGCTCGCCAACTGGCTGCCCCACGCCACCACCGGCTTCAAGCCCGAGCGCATGCTGCAGTTCCAACGCGATCCGAAGTCGCTTCGGCGCGCGATCGAGGCCTGACGTCGGCGGCGCCCGCGCTCCATGGGCTCACGGCCTGAGCCGGCCCTGCGCCGAATGTCAGCGTGCCGGAGGATGGTGATACGCTCGACGCATGGCCGCAGGAGACGAGCTTCTGGTCGTGGACGCCACCACGGCGCACCGCGAAGGCATGCGCAAGCTCTTCGAGAGTCAGGGCTACGTCGTCACGTGCGCCGGCACGGCCGCCGAAGCGCTCGAGGCCGCCGATCGCGCGCTCTTCTCGGTCGCTCTGATCGAGCTCGATCTGGCGCAGGAGGACGGCGGACTTTCGCTCTTGCGCGATCTTGCCCAGCGCTCCCCCGACACCGCCTGCGTCTTGCTCGCGGAGCGTCCATCCTTCGAGGCCTCTGTGGAGGCGCTGCGCCTCGGCGCCGTGGACGTCGTGCTCCTGCGATCCAAGGGCCTCGCGGCCCAGCTCCGTCAGGCCGTGGAGCGCGCGTCCAAGGGTCGTCGCCGAAGCACGCCCGACAGCTCGTTCATGACCGAGGTGAAGCAGGTGCTGGACGAGTCCTTCCGCATCCAGCTCGAGATGGCGCGCGAGGTCTATGGCGACGTGTCCATCGCGGCGATGGAGGGCTTCGCGCCGCGCATCCTGGTGGTGGACGAGGATCAGAACGCGCTGCGCGAGCTCGGCGGCATGATGGGCGACCGCAAGTGGGAGGTCTCGGTCGAGATGACGGGCGGGTCGGCTCTGGAGAAGGCGGGGGATCACGACTTCGAGCTGGTCGCCTGTGGTGCCGAGCTCGTCGACCTGCCTGGCAGCATGGTGGTCAAGACGATCCAGGCGCGTCGTCCCGAGACCGTCGGCCTGGTGTACGGCGGCGCCGGGGAGTCGTCGCGCCTCGAGCGCTACCGCGAGGGCCGTCGCGCGGACGTGGAGACGCCCTTCGCCGGCATGGCGCAGCTCTTGAAGGCCATCGCGCAGGAGGTCGACGCCCTGGCCACCACCGGGCGCGATCGCAGCGTGATCCAGGCCTTTCGTGGTGCCCACCCGGAGTTCTTCCGTCGCTTCGCCGAGCTGAAGCTGCGCCTCGAACGCGTCGCCGACTGATCCAGCAGCGTCGCTGCTGACGCTCTCGGCACGTAGGGGAAGCGCTCGCGCGACCGCGTGCGTTGCGCCCGTCGGCGTCCCGGGTGACGAAAGTGACGAAGAGCGTCCCCGGTGCGCATTTCCCCGGTGCGCATTTCTTGGTCGCACACGCACCTACATGTCAGGATCAGGGTGGAACGGAGGTGTTCATGACATCCTGGGTGAAGAAGGCGCGTGACCGTCGCAGCGTGAGACGCTCGGTGGCTGTGGATTGTCAGGTCGTGGCCGAGGAGGGCTTTCGGCTGATCGGCGAGCGGACGCTCGACCTCTCCGAGCAGGGCATGCTCCTGCGCTCCGATGCCGAGGTGATTCCAGGCGAGAGCGTGATCATCTCGATGCGTGCGCCGCGTAGTCGGCTCTGGCTCGACGCCGAGGCTCGTGTCGTGAGGCTCGTCGCCGGACGCCGTGGGCGCGACGTGGGGCGCGCCGTCGGGCTGCGCTTCGAGCGCATGGACGCCATCGACTACGCCGTGCTCGTCGGCAGCTTGCGCGGCTTGCCGCCTCCGCTGCCGGGTCGAGAGCTGCGCGTCGACTACGCCGCAGCCATCCGCGACATCGCCGGCTTCTAGCGCCCGGCTTCGGGCCCGCGAATCGTGGCGCACGTCGCCAGGAACTCGACCAGGCGTGCGTCGGTGGGCTTCCCGCCGAAAAGTGGATGGTGGAAACTATGCTGCTCGGCCGCCGAGAGTTGACATGACCTCGTACTCGATGGGGCCGCAGTAGTCGCTGGTCGAGTGCAT
>JAACVI010000249.1 GCA_009992505.1 Myxococcales bacterium | reverse complement strand
ACCCCGTCGACATGCTGCAGCTCTCCATGGATCTCGAGGCCGACCTCGGCGTCGACTCCATCAAGCGCGTCGAGATCCTCTCCGCCATGCGCGAGCGTGAACCCAACCTCCCCGATGTCGATCCCACCGAGCTCAGCAAGCTCCGCACCCTGCAGGAGATCGTCGACGCCATGGACACGCGCGAGCAGCCCGCGAGCGCGCTCGTGGCCGCAGCCACGACGCCCGAGCCGGCCGCGAGCCACGCCACCACACCGGCCGCCGCGCGCTACGCCCTGCGCCTGGTGAACGCGCCCGCGAGTGGGTTCGCCCTGCCGCGTCTGGCTTCGGCCAAGCGCCTCGTGATCACCGACGACGGCGCTGGCGTGGCCGGCGCGCTGGTCGATGCGCTCGCGCGCCGAGGCGTCAGCGCCCAAGCCGTGAGCGAGATCCCGAACGACGCCGACGGCGTGATCTTCCTCGGTGGTCTGGCGGATCTTCCCGACGTGAACGCGGCTCTGGCCGTGAACCGTCAGGCCTTCCTGGCCGCCAAGACGATCGCCGACAAGGCCCAGGGCGAAGGCGCCGTCTTCGTCACCGTGCAGGACACGGGCGGCGACTTCGGCCTCACTGGCTCTGCGCGTGCCTGGCTCGGTGGCCTGCCCGGCCTGGTCAAGACGGCCGCGCAGGAATGGCCCCACGCGGGTCTGCGCGCCATCGATCTCGAGCGTGGCGGACGCGACGGAGCGACGCTGGCCGAGGTGCTGGCCGAGGAACTGCTCCGCGGTGGACCGACGCGCGTGGTCGGCGCCTCGGGCGGTGGAATCGAGGTCGCGCTCGCGGCCGACGGATCGCGCCGCACCCTTCAGAGCTACGCGGCCGAGGTCCAGAGGAGCACGCCCGTCGTGACCAAGGACTCCGTGCTGCTCTGCTCCGGCGGCGCACGCGGTGTGACGGCGGCCACGCTGATCGCCCTCGCGGGTGACACGGGCTGCTCGCTCATCTTGCTCGGACGCACGCCCCTCGAAGACGAAGACGAAGCTCTGCGTGGAGCCCAGACCGACGCTGCGCTGAAGAAGGCTCTGCTCGCCCTGGCCCAAGCCGCGGGTGAGAAGCTGACGCCCGCGGAGCTTGGCAAGCGCGCCAGCCGCGTGCTCGCCGGTCGCGAAGTGCGCGCCACTCTGAACGCCATCGACATGGTCGGCGGCCGCGCCACCTACGTCGCCGCGAGCGTGACGGACGCGAGCGCTCTGCGCGCCGCCCTCGCGCCCATCCGCGCCGAGTTCGGCAAGGTCACCGGCATCGTCCACGGGGCCGGCGTGCTCGCGGATCGCAGGATCGCCGACAAGACGGTGGATCAGTTCGACTGGGTCTTCTCGACCAAGGTCGACGGCCTGCGCACGCTGCTCGAGGTCACGGCCGAAGACGACATCTCGCTCTTGCTGACCTTCTCGAGCGTGGCGGCGCGCTGCGGCAACCGCGGCCAATGCGACTACGCCATGGCCAACGAGGTGCTGAACAAGGTGGTCACGGCCGAGTCGGCGCGACGCGGCGGGGCGCTCTTCGCGCGCAGCATGGGCTGGGGCCCGTGGGCGGGCGGCATGGTCACGCCGGCGCTGAAGGCACGCTTCGAGGCCATGGGCGTCCCGCTGATCGCGCTGCCCGTGGGCGCGCGCATGTTGGTGGACGAGCTGAGCGATGGCTCGGGCAACGTGGAGCTCGTGCTGGGCGGCGAGCCCAAGCCCGAGGCGCTGCTCGAAGACGGAACCGCCGCGGGCGAGCGCTTCGAGGTCCACGTCAGCCAGGCGACCTATCCCGTGATCGACCACCATCGCGTGCAAGGCACGCCCGTCGTGCCCGTGGCGCTCGTGCTCGAGTGGTTCGCTCGCGGTGTCGGCGCGGCGCGTCCCGACCTCGTGCTCCACACCATCGAGGACCTGAAGGTGCTCAGCGGCATCAAGCTCGAGCACTTCGAGGGCGGCGGCGAGGACTTCACCGTGGTCGTGCGTCGGCTCTCCAACGGCGACGGCGCGACCTTTGGCCTCGAGTTGCTCGATAGCGCCGGACGGCGTCGCTACTCTGCTCGCGCCCGCGCCGAACGCGTCGCGCACGCCGCTTCCACCAGGCCTACGGCGCCCGCGAACCTGGCCGCGCTGAAGGGCCCGGTCTACGACGGCCTGGCGCTCTTCCACGGTCCACAGTTCCAGGTGATCCGCGGGCTGCCCGACGTGGGCGACGCGGGCCTGATGGCCAACCTCGTCGGCGCGTCCGAGGTGGGCTGGCCACAGGCGAGCTGGCAGACGGATCCAGCGTTGGTCGACGGTGGGCTGCAGCTCGCCCTGCTCTGGACGGCGCACACCCTCGGTGGCGCGTCGCTGCCCACGGCGCTCGGCAAGCTCGAGGTCTTCCAGCGCGGGCTGCCGGTTGGCGAGCTTCGCGCCACGCTCACGGGACACGAAGCGCGTGGGGAGAAGACCGTGTGTGACGTCAGCTTCGTCGACGCCGCGGGCACCAAGGTCGCCAAGCTCGGCGGCGTCGAGATGCATGTGATCCCCGGGAGCCGCAGCACCTCCGGCACGCCGACGAACTGATGTCCTTCACGCCCATCGCGATTGTGGGGCGGGCTTGCCTGCTCCCCGGAGCGCACACGCCTGAAGCGCTCTGGGCGGCCGTGCGTGAAGGACGCTCGTTGCTCTCGCCCGCGCCCGAAGGCCACTGGCGCGTCCCGGCAGGCGACGTGATGACGCGCGACATCCCGCACGCGCAGGACAAGAGCTGGTCCGACGTCGGCGGCTACGTGCGCGACTTCGCCTTCGACCCGAGCGGATACCGTGTGCCCGAGTCCGAGCTCGCGGGCCTCGACCCCCTCTTCCATTGGGTGCTCGACACGGGGCGCAAGGCTCTGCGCGACGCGGGCGTCGATGGCGACGCGCGCACGGGCGCCGTGCTCGGCAACCTCAGCTTCCCCAGCCCGGGCATGTCGCGCTTCGCCGAGAGCGTGTGGCTCGGCGAGCTGAGCGAGCGCGCGGGCGTGGGCCAGGTCGACGCTCGAAACCGCTTCATGAGCGGCCTGCCCGCGCATCTCTTGGCGCGAGCGCTCGGACTCGGCGCGGGCGCCTTCGCCCTCGACGCCGCCTGCGCCTCTTCGCTCTACGCCGTGGAGCTCGCCTGCCGCGCGCTGGCTGAAGGTCGCGCCGACCGCATGCTCGCGGGCGCCGTGAACCGCGCGGACGACCTCTTCCTGCACATCGGTTTCTGCGCGCTCTCCGCCATGAGCAAGACCGGCCAGAGTCGACCCTTCCACGCCGACGCGGACGGCCTCGTGCCAGGCGACGGCTGCGGTTTCGTCGTGCTCGAACGCCTGGACGACGCCCTGCGCGATGGCCACGAAGTGCTGGGCGTGATCCGCGGCGTCGGCCTGTCCAACGACGGCCGCGGCAAGAACCTGTTGGCGCCGAGCGCCGATGGCCAGGCGCGCTCGATGCGAGCCGCCCTCGACATGGCGGAGCTCACGCCCGCGGACGTGGCCTACATCGAATGCCACGCCACCGGCACGACCGTAGGCGACGCCACGGAGCTATCGAGCATGGCCGCGGTCTATGGCGACGCCGAGCGTCCCATCGGTTCCCTGAAGGCCAACCTCGGACATCTGATCACGGCCTCGGGCATCTCCGGATTGATCAAGCTCGTCGAAGCGCTGCGCCATCGTGAGCTGCCGCCGACACCGCACGGTGAGGCACCGAGCCCGTCGCTGGTCGCTTCACCCTTCAGGGTGCCCAGCGCGACCGAGCCCTGGCGTGGACCCTTGCGCGCGGGGCTGAGCGCCTTCGGCTTCGGCGGCAACAACGCCCACCTGATCGTCGAGGCCTTCGACGCCGAGGGCGCGAGCGCCCTGATGAGCGCGAGCGCGAAGCCTGCTCGCGAGCCCGAGCCGCTGGTGGTCGTGGCCATGGGCGCGCGCGTCGGTGCCGGCGCGGACGTCGCGGACTTCGCGGCAGCGCTCTTCCGCGACGCCGCGGCGACGCGTCACGCCGAGCACGTGCCCCTCGCCCTGCGCGAGCTGCGTTTTCCGCCCAAGGATCTGGAGCGCTCCCATGCGACGCAGACCCAGCTCCTCGGCACGGCCCTCGAGGCCGTGTCCGGACTCGAGCTGCCGGCGGATCGCACGGGCATCTACGTGGGCTACGGCTGTGATCCCGAGATCGCCCGCTGGGGCGCGCGCTGGCGCACGACATCCTGGGCTCGCGCCCTGGGCGCAGACCAAGCCTGGGTCGACGAGACGAAGGACGCGTTCGTACCGCCGCTCGAGGCTGCGCATGTAGTGGGCACCATGCCCAACATGCCGGCGAACCGGCTGAGCAGTCAGCTCGACACGCACGGCCCGGCCTTCACCGTCTGCGCCGAGGAACTGAGCGGCGTCCGCGCCCTCGAGAGCGGCGCACGCGCTCTCCTACGCCACCAGATCGACGTGGCCCTGATCGGCGCCGTGGACATGAGCGACGAGCCCGTGCATCGCGCAGCGGCCGAGGCGCTCTTGCCCGCGCGTGCGCAGGCGGGCGACGCCGCCGTGATGCTGGTGCTGATGCGCGCGAGTGACGCGGCCGCGCAGAAGCTCGACGTGCTCGCCTACATTCGCATCGACGCATCGGAGTCTGGCGTGAAGCAGACGACGCCGTTGCACGACGCCGTGGCGCAGCGCTTCGGGCACGCCCACGCGGCCTCGGGGCTGTTGGAGATCGCGGCCGCGGTGTTGTCGGCGGCCCACGCCCGCGGCGTGGACGGCACGACGCTGACGCAGGAGCGACGCTTCGTCGTCGAGGTGGAAGCCATGCTTGGCCAGCACGCACAGATCGAAGTGCACAACGACGCGGCGCCCCTGCCCATGCCCGCCAAGCATGCCCTGAGCACACCCGTGCTCACGCTCCCAGCCCATCCCGCCAAGGTCGCCCTTCACGACCCCGCACGGCGCGTACAGATCATGCAGCCCGCACCCTGGCTGCCATCGACGCTGCCTGGTGCGAAGCAGGCCCACGCCACTCCACATCGCGCCGC
>JAACVI010000248.1 GCA_009992505.1 Myxococcales bacterium | reverse complement strand
CATACCCCCGGTATGCTCGCTCCTCGCGCCTTGCGAGCGGGGCGCCTCGACGCAGGAAGGCGATCAGTTTATTTCCCGCCGGACACTGAGCGTTCGACGTCGGCGCCAGCGCGCGCCGAGGACGAGACCCAAGATCGCGAGCAAGAGGCCCGCGCGGCCTGACGAACGAGGCTCGCTGATGCGGCAGCCACAGCCGCCTGCCGTGCTGGCTCCGCCACCCGCGTCGAGGCCCGCGTCGGCCACGATTCCCGCGTCGGGTTCGGGCGGTGCGGGCAACCCCGTGCCCGTGAGGCGGACCAAGACCAGCGGCTCGTCGGGATCGTTCGAGCCGACCTGCAGCGTCGCCGCGTAGTCGAAGGCCTCAAGGGGTGCGAAGCCGACGCTGAAGCTCACGGCGGAGCTCGGAGGCACTTCGATGCTCGCGGTGCTGACGTCGAAGGGCGAGTCGGGCGTGGCGAGGCTGACGTGGAGGGTCGCTTCGCCCGTGTTCTGCACGCGCACCAGGTGTTCGATGCGCTCGCCCGCCGTGACCTCACCGAAGGCGATGTCGCGCGGCACCACCTCGATGTCCGGCAGCGGCACGTGGCTCATGGCGTCGTCGAAGATGACGTTGGAGTCGAGGTCGACCAGCGTGACCGGGATCTCGGCCAGGTCGAAGTGGAAGTCCACGCCGACGACGCTGATGAAGAGGTTGGGATAGAAGTTCAGTGTGCCCGTGTAGTGCAGCGTGCCCTCGGGGTGGACGAACACATCCTTGAACGCGCCGAAGCCGAGCACGCCCGCGCCCGGACCCATCACCGTGCTGCCGAGCTCGTCCAGGATCGGTCGCGCGTCGCTGACCACGAGCCTATCGGTCTGCCAGAAGCCGTCGAGCGCCGCCTGGCCGTCCACTGCGAGGCCGCCATCGATGCCGGTGATGCCGATGATGCTGCCGAGCCCCACGCTGAAGAGGTGGATGCGCTCGGTCGTGTCGTGGACCTCGATGGGCCGCGGATCCGTGGGCGGGAGGATGTAGGGATCGAAGTGCGCCTCGTCGGCGACGCGCAGATCGGCCGGGATGAAGGGGATCGGGATCTCGCTCATCCAGGCGTAGCGGATGCCCGCGACGGTGACGTCGAAGCGCACGAGCACATGCACTTCGTAGCCGTAGTTGACGGAGAAATCGCCCGTGTCGGGTCGTCCCGGCACCGACTCGGCGAGGGGCGGGGGCCAAGAGGTGACGGAGGTGCCGCCCATCGCGATCTCGGTCGAGCCGGCCAGGTTGAACATGAAGCGAAGCTGCAGCGCTGAGCTCGCGGGGACCCAGCCGGTGTCGAAGTCGACGTCGGCGAAGAGCGCGTCACGGTGCAACCAGTCCATGTCGTCGGTGTGGCAGCCGATGTGGTCGAGGGGGCAGAGCTCCGGATGAGGACCGACGCCAGCGTCCTGGGCCATGGCTCCCGCGCAGAGCGACCAGGCGAGGCCAAGGAGCGCGAGCGAGGAGACGGGGCGGCGTCGCATGGTCCTAGGGTCGCGCAGCCTGCGCAGGAAGGCAACGGCGTCGGCGAGATCGCGGGCTCAGTCGCGTGTGCGCAGGATGTCCCGAGTGGCCGCCAGGGTCTCGCGGGCGAGGCAGGCGCGGGTCAAGAGCAGCGCACCGAGGCAGAGGTAGAGCAGTAGACCCGGGGCGCGCGGCGCGAAGCCAGCGGCGGCCAGCAGGAGCAGGCCCGCGGCGAGTTGCCGATCCGCCATCCCTGGGCTGAGCAGGCCCAGGCAGATGACGCCCGCGCCCACGGCCAGCAGCGGCCCGTACACCACGGGCGCGCTCTCCAGGAAGAGCGTGAGGTGCGTGAGCCCGTAGAAGAGGTCGGCGAAATGCGAACGCAAGCTGAGCTGGGCGCCGAGGAAGAGGCTCAGCGCCATGAGCGAGCAGCCCGCGGCCACCATCGAGCGTCGACGTGCGCGAGCGCCGCCTTCGCGGGGCCAGAGGGCTGCACCGAAGGCCACCGGGACGCTCAGCCACGCCACCTCACCGAGCTGTGCCAGCGTGGCGGAGAGGGAGGACGCCAGGCGGAGGTTGAGCAGGGCGCCGGCGATGCCGAGCACGATGGCCGCGAAGCCGAGCAGGGAGGCGGTGGCGAAGCTGGCGATGCCGAGACGCAAGGAGGCTGGGCCACGTCGGCTGAGCACGGCCGCGGCCAACAGGATCACGAGCACGTCCGCCGCGCCGGTCGCGAGCAGGACGATGGGCGGCGTCGTGCGCGCTGCCGGCAGCACGGTGGCGAGGAGCAGCGTCGGCAGCAGGATGCCCGAGAAGCCGGCGAGCCCGATGCGCGAAGGCAGCGAGACGTGCCCACGGTGCCGCACGAAAGACAGAAGCCCGGCTGTGAGCGCGACCAGCCCAGCCACGGCGGCGAGGTTTCGGGGCACGCCACCCCAGCGTTCGAGCGCGACCCGTGTGGCGTGGCCGAGGTTGGAGGCGAAGACGCGCAGGCCGATCCTGTTGACGAGCGCGTCCGTCACGGCGGCGGCCACTGCCAGCCAGCCCAGCAAGGGCAGCCGCATCAACGGCACCTCGAACTCGGGTGGGGCGCTGCCGGCCTGGGCCGCGGTCGGTGTGCTCTCGCTACGCGCGGCGTCCATCAAGGTCCGGCGAGCCTATGCGCCGGGGCCACGCAATTCAAACGAGCCTGCGCAGAGCGCGCGCTCAACGCACGATCCCTTCGATCACGTCGAGGGCGAGGCCATAGCGACCGAAGGGCGGCATGATGTAGGCGCCCGCCACCCGCTCACGCACGCTCAGCAGCATCTCGCGCGCGATCAGCACCCCTTCGGCGCGCGCCGCCTCGCCGCCACCGGCTGCTCGCATGCGCTTGCGAATGCCCTCGGGGATGGTCATGCCCGGCACCTCGTTGTGCAGGAACTCGGCGTTTCGGTAGCTGGCCAGAGGCAGGATCCCGACCAGGGTGGGGATGCCGAGCGCGTGGGTGCGCTCCAGGAAGGTGTGGAGCACGTCGGGATCGTAGACCGGTTGGGTCATCACCATCTCGGCGCCGGCCTCGACCTTCAACGCGAGACGGTCGAGCTCACGCTCGAGGTCCTGCGCGGCCGGTTCGGCCCCGGTGGCGCAGAAGAAGGACGTCGCTCCGCCGAGGGGTTTGCCGCCCGGATCGTAGCCGTGGTTCAGGCCGCGGATCAGCCGTAGCAGGCCCACGGAGTCGGTGTCGTAGACCGGCGTGGCGTCGGGGAAGGCGCCCATCTTGGGCGGGTCGCCCGTGATCACGCACAAGTTCTTCACGCCGAGCTCGTGCGACGCCAAGAGATGCGCCAGCAGCCCGAGGAGATTGCGATCGCGCGTCGTCACATGCATCAGCGCGGGCATGTCGAGCTCTTGCTGGACGCGCACGCTCAGCGCGAGGTTGCCCATGCGAGCGCTGGCGCGCGGACCGTCGGCGATGTTGATCGCGTCGACGCCGCCCTCGCGCAGCAGCCTGGCGCCCTCGAGGGCCTTCTCCAGGGACAGGCCGGGCGGTGGGTTCACCTCCACCGAGATGACGAAGCGCTGACCCAATGCGCCACCGAGCTCGCCCTTGGCGTGGGTGGGCACCACCTCGACACCGGGCGCGGTCAGGGGCGCTTGGCTGATACGCTCGTCGCGCACGTTCGCGCTGCGACCCACGCCCTCGCCGCCACCGACCATGCGCGAGGCCGCGGCGATCTTGCGCACATGCTCCTCGGTCGTGCCGCAGCAGCCACCGACCCCGTGGATGCCCGCCTTGTACAGGCGACGCGCAAAGAGCTGGAAGTACTCGGGCGTCGCGCGATAGGCGAGGCGTCCTTCGACGCGATGGGGCAGGCCCGCGTTGGGCACGGCGACCACGGGCACGCCGAGATCGAGCATCTGCGTGCTGGTCTCGTAGACGCCCGCGGGCCCGTCGGAGCAGTTCACGCCGATGGCGTCGGCGCCCCAGTCGACCATCTTGCGACCGACCTCCGCCGGGCCCGTGCCGTCGCTCATGCAACCGAAGGCGTCGAAGGAGGCGCAGGCCAAGATGGGCAACCCACCGCGGGAGCCAGCCTTGACGCCCTTCAGCGCGAGCTCGAGCTCCTCGGGCTGGCGGAAGGTCTCGAGGATCAGCCCATCGACGCCCGCCTCTGCGAGCACCGCCGCTTGCTCCCGGAACGCGGCCTGGATCTCCGGGTAGCGGTTCTCGTTGACCGTCTTCAGCATCAGGCCCGTCGGCCCCACGGAGCCCAGGACCCAAGCGCGATCTCCGGCGGCCTCACGGGCCAGGGCCACGGCGGCGAGGTTGATCTCGCGGACCTGATCCTCGAGGCCGTGGGGAGCCAGGCGGAAGCGCCCGGCGCCGAAGGTGTTGGTGGTCAGGACGTCCGCACCCGCCTCGACGTTGGCCTGGTGGATCTCCCGCACGAGATCCGGTTTGGTGATGCAGGCGTGGTCGAGGCTGGTGCTGTAGAGCAGCCCACGCTCATACAGCGCCGTGCCCATGGCGCCGTCGAAGACGAGCGCGCCCGAGCGCAGCGCCGCGAGGAAAGAGCCCTTCTTCATGTTCGGCTCAGTTGTCCAAGGCGCCGGCGTCGATCCATTGCGCCACCGTGGCGAGCTGGGCCGCGGTGAGGAAGGGTCCGCCCTGGGGCATGCGCGCGCCGCAGCTCGGGCTCGGGCTCGTGACGTTGACCAGGACCGAATTGGCGGAGTCTCCGGGCTTCACGAGCAAGCCGGCGCCGGAGCAGCTGGAGCCCGTGTCGGCGATGTCGACCATCTGGTCGTAGGCGAGGCGCTGCGTCGACAGGTCGAGGTTGGTCGTGGCGCGATAGTCGGGCGGGCCCGCCGCGTGGCAGCGGGTCCCGCACAGCGGGTGAATCAGCCGGGTGTAGATCGCGGTCCAGGTGGGATCGAGCGGGGGCGGCATGCCGCCATCCGTATCGGCCCCGCGCTCGTAGATGCAGTCCCCAATTGCGCCGTCGGAACAGTCTCCACCCGGCCTCGCACCTGCCGGTGCCGGCATGTAGCGCTC